>JAAYXX010000523.1 GCA_012515695.1 Chloroflexota bacterium | reverse complement strand
CACGTCATCAAATTCAGTGACGCCTTCGGTAGGGACGGCCAGCCGGATAACGGGGCGGATGCCTTGGGCCTCGCATTCCGCGCGCTCTGCACGGGTCAGGGTGCGGCAGCGTCGGTCATAGCCCGCTACTGCTCCGGCGGCTCGCTGGTCTTCGCGCAGGGCGGCCAATCGCTCCGGAGTGCAATAGCAGGGGTATGCGCGTCCTTCCTCTACCAGTTGCTGGGCATAGTGGTGATATAGCTCCAGCCGGTCCGACTGGAGATAGGGGCCATAGTTGCCCCCCACTTCGGGGCCTTCATCCCAACACAGCCCTAGCCAGCGCAGGCCCTCCAGCAAGTCGGGCATGGCCTCGGGGTTGTAGCGTGTTCGGTCGGTGTCCTCAATGCGCAGGATGAATTTGCCGCCGTGGTGTCGGGCAAACAGCCAGTTGTAAAGCGCCGTACGCGCGCCGCCCACGTGAAAGAACCCTGTGGGGCTGGGCGCAAAGCGCACGCGCACCGTGTTATCTTGCATTTTTCGTTTCCTTTGAGTCCTTTATCGTAGCAAAGGGCAGTCCGTGTAATATTGTACACAATTCGCCGGATTTATAAAAGATCGGGTTCGGGGTCTTTGTGGCGAACGAGGACGCTTTGGGCCAGCCCCAGGCCGAACAGCGTGCTCACGAGAGAGCTACCGCCATAACTTATCAGGGGGAGGGTGAGGCCCGTTACCGGCAGGATATTGGCGTTCATGCCCACGTTGATAAGGGTCTGGATGAGGAGCATGACGGCAATGCCCGAGACGATCATTCGCCCGCTTGTATCGCGGGCCAGGGCGGCGGCGCGCACCAGGCGCAGGATGAGAAAGGCGAACAGTGCCAGCACGAGCACGCTGCCGACAAACCCAAATTCCTCGGCGATGACCGAAAAGATAAAGTCGGTGTGGCGCACCCGCAAAAAGTGCAATTGGCTTTGCGTGCCCTGGCCCCAGCCCTTGCCCCACCAGCCGCCGGAGCCAATACTGATCAACGCCTGCTGGATGTTGTAGCTGGAACCAGTGGGGTCATAGCCGGGCAGAATCAGCATCAGGATGCGGTCGCGCATATAGTCTTCCATGCGAAACCAGACCAACGGGGCGGCGATGATACCCACGGTGACCAGCAACAGAATGTGCCGCCAGCGCACTCCCGCCAAAAAGACCATTCCCACCCAGGTGAGGAACAGGAGCACCGCAATACCAAAGTCGGGTTGCAGATAGATCAACACGACGGGCGGCGCCACCATCAGGGCGGATATGAAAAAGGGCAGGGAGCTTTCCATTGCCCCTTCATATTGCTCCATGATCTGCGCGATGACGATGATCATCAGGATTTTGGCAAACTCGGAAGGCTGGAAGCCCTGGTTTTCCCAGATCTGCACCCAGCTTTGCGCGCCAAATATCGTGCGTCCCAGGAGCATGGTCACGCCCAGCAGGATGAGGATGAACAGGTATATCCAGCGGGACAAGGTGATTAGCAGATGGTAGTCAATCGCGGTGACGACCAGATAGAGCACTAGCCCCGCTAGAGCAAACACAGCCTGACGAAAGACGGTGTTTTGAAAGAGCGTGGTCCCCTCTTGTGGCAGCGATGCCTCGTAGGAGCTATAGATCATCATTCCGCTCAGCACGATGAGCAGAATGGTGACGATTAGCTGTGGTAGGTCAAAGTGACGCCAGACGGCTCGTTGCATAATGGAAGCGCTGTTTCCCTCTAGCATCCCCGCACAGATATTGCGCAGACTCGTTTACCGCGCTATGCTTACGTCCTGTGCCATAGGCGCTGCCACCAGTGTTTGCGCCCTTCCAGGATGGGGATGAAATCGACTTTTTCTCCGCACAAACGGCGGGCCATGTTGTGGTACGCCCTGGCTGCCAGCGCCTTGTCGTCGTTCGCGATAGGGTTGCCGTGCATGTTGCTCAGTAGCACGATCTCGTTTTCTGGGGTGATCCCCAGCAACTCGATGGCCAACATTTCCATGATCTGTTGCGGGGTGAGCATGTCTCCGCGTCGCACCAATTCGGGCCGGACTCGGTTGATGACCAGGCGTGTGGCCGTACGTCCCTCGGCTTCCAGGATACCCAGCACACGGTCCACGTCCTGAATAGACGAGGCGTCGGGGGTGGTCACCAGGATAAACTCGTCGGCTGCGGCCACGGCAT
>JAAYXX010000522.1 GCA_012515695.1 Chloroflexota bacterium | reverse complement strand
GGCCAATGGCGCCAACTTTTCGCAGATCAAGTGCTGGGGCAAGATCGGGGTTGCCCTCATCCGCCCTTCGGGCATCGGCATACCTGCCGCTCGGCAGTATGCCGCCTTCTCCCAAGGGGCGAAGGCGAGCAAGCGCGGCAATATGCCACCGGCATACATGCCGCCCTCGCCCCCCTGGGAGAGTGCGGCATGCGTGCCGGGCGGCTGAGTACAGCCGGGGGTGAGGGTTTCTGGTTCCCTCGCCCACTGGGAGAGGGATAGGGTGAGGGGTGATCGACAATCAAAAGTTAGCGCCATTGGCCAAGGATGGCGGCGGTCCAGTCCCCTTCCACGGGGCAGGGAGCAATGGGCGAATCAGATGTTGCGGCATTGATCTTTCTTCATCAACCGTCCACGCTAATAGCTGTTATCGAGACTTTTGCAGAAAGGGGCAGACCATGCGCGTGACCGCAGAGGTAAAGGGCGGCTGCTTTACCGTGAGACAGCCGTGTGATGTCGAGGTGATTGTGCAGGCGACGGAAGCCCTGTCGCCGGGTGACGTGATCGAGGTCCAGTTCCCGCATACCTGGGGGCTGGTTACCGGCCCCAGCTATACCCGCGAGTTGCAGACCACTGACCCGGCAGCAGCCCACTATATCTGCGTAGAAGCGCCCGGAACCAGCGCCCGCTACTGCGTCGAGATTCGGCGGCGGCAGCTCAACTTTCCCTCCCCGGCGGCCACGGTGCGCCACGGGCGGCAAATCGTCGCTACGCTCACCGAAGGGACTGTGCCCGCCGGGGCGACTGTGCGCGTGTTGTATGCCAACACCTTTGCGCCGTATGTGGCCGAGACGGAGCAGGTCTGGCTGCGCGTGCGGGGCGTCGCGCCCGAAGTAGCGCCCCAGTTGACGGTGACACCCGGCCCTGCCGAATCGATGCGCGTGCTGGCCCCGTCTGGCGTGGAGCCTGGGCAACGTTTCGACGTGTTGCTCGTCTCACTGGATCGTTTCGAGAACCGCTCTTGTACTCGCTGCGAGAATCAGACGTTGACCACAACCGATGGGACCGTCATCGCTTTTTTGCCCGGTTTCGTCGGTTCGCTCCGCGTGCCCGTTACCCTGGAGCGGCCGGGGACATATCGGTTTCGCTGGGGAAAGGTGGTCTCTAATGCGGTGCGGGTGGAGCGGGGGCGGCGCGGCCCGTATTGGGGGGACATCCATATTCACACCAAGCTTTCCCACGACGGGCAGGGGACGGATCCCTATATCTATGCGCGAGACGTGAGCGGGCTGGATTTTGCGGGGACTGCCGACCACTGGGAATCACTGGGGGAGGAGGGCTATCGCCAGGAGCTAGAATGGCGGCAGCGGGATAGCATACCGGGGCGGTTTGTGACCATACCGGGCGACGAGCGCAACCCACCGGCGCTCACAGGCCACCACAATATCTATTTTCGCGACGAGCAGACGCTTCGCGAGCAGATGGCGCTGCCGGGCATGGGCAGCAAGGCGGACGACGAAACCGAGGCCCGCGCACTGGCGGCCCTCGACCCCACGCGAGTGATGCTCATCCCCCATCATACGGGCATTCATTTCAGTGGGTTCCGCGAAGGACAACGCGGCGTGGCGGTGGATTGGGACGCCTGGGCTGATCCGGGGCTGCGCCCGGTGATCGAGATTTACTCGCACCACGGCCAGAGCGAAGTCTATGATCCGCAGCACATCCTTTCCTACGAGTTCAACCGAATGCGCAACCCTGAGCGGCGGGCCAATAGCTCTATACCGGGCGCGCACTATGCCCAGGATTATTGGATGGCGGGGCATAGGCTGGGGGTGATCGGCTCTTCCGATGAGCATTCCGGCCAGGGCGGGCGGCGGCATGGCGGGCTGGCAGCGGTCTGGGCGGAGGAACTGACACGCGAGGGGATATTTGACGCCCTGCGGCAGCGGCACTGTTATGCCACGACGGGCGAGCGCATCCTGATGGATTTCGCGGTGGATGGCATCGGCATGGGCGACGCGGCCCGCCGGGCAATCGGCAGCCGCCTGACCATTCGGCTGCGCGTGTGGGGCACAGATGCGCTGCTGCGTGTAGAGGTATTGCGCTATCGGTTCGGCCAGGATAGCGGATTTGTGCCCATTTTGGCCGAAGCGCCCCGCCCCGAGGCGTGGGACGCCGAGTATGAGCTGGAGGACACCTTTACCGGCGATTGTATGTACTATGCGCGGGTTGTGCAGGAGCCGCTGCAATGGCCAGCGATGGCCTGGACCAGCCCCGTCTGGGTGGATAGCATGTGATGCTGGGGGCGGATGGTGGCGGAGTTGACCGTTTTTTCACGCGGATTTTACGCCTGTCTATTGGTTGGGTAGACGAGACATAGTAGCATAGAGGCAGGCAGTACCTTTTCTCATCCGCCTCCGTCTATACTGAGGGGCAACCGGTCTATGTCATTGAAGCTAAAGGTTGTACTGATCCTGTTGGCGGTGTTCAGCCTGTATGTTGGGCTGAGTTTCGTCATTCAGCGGAATGTGTTCTTTGCCCGCTTCAAGGCGCTCGAGCGCGAAAAGGCGCTGGTAGAGATGAAGCGGATCGTAGAGACGTTGGATCACGAGGTACACCACCTGGATCACATCTGCTCTGATTGGGCCGCGTGGGACACTACGTACCAGTTTGTCCGGGATGGGAATACCGCGTCCATCGAGGCCCACATGCCCCGAGAGCAACTGCTAAACAACGGCATCCATCTGCTGTATTTTATCGACAGAGTGGGGAACGTGGTCTGGGGCAGGGTGTACGATAGTGAAAACCTCCAGGAGATCAGGCTGCGGGCCTTTCCAACGTCGCGTTTTCCGCTGAGCCACTATCTGCTGGCGCACGACAGCCCTGCCAGTGGTCTGGCCGGTATCCTGGTCACCGAACGCGGCCTCCTGCTGGTCGCTGCGCGGCCCATTCCCAGCCACGTTGATGGCGAGCCTGTGCAGGGAACCCTGATTATGGGGTACTTTGTTGCCGAGCAGGCCGTTGAGGGTCTTCGCGTGCATACGAACCTGGATTGCGACCTATGGCCTGCGCGCGGGGAGTTGCTTTCTGCGTCCCATCGCGGCATCGTGGAGCAGCTCAGGGCGGGCGAGCCGTACTGGGTGGATGATCGAGACTGGGACAGGCTACGGCTTTATGCGCTATACCCTGACGTATACGGCATTCCGAGTGTGCTGTTGATGGTAGATATGCCCCGTGATATCACCGCCCACGGATGGGAAGCATCGGGCTTTGCGCTGCTATCTGTCGGGTTGGCGGGGTTGCTGGTTCTGCTGGCTACGTACCTGCTCCTGGAAAAGATGGTGGTTTCGCCAGTGGAGACGGTGACGGCCCATGCGGTGACGGTGGGAAACAGCAGCGATTTGTCTGCGCGGCTGAACCTGGATCGGGCAGACGAGATTGGCGTGCTGGCCCGCGAGTTTGACCGGATGGTGACGCGATTGGAAGAGGCGCAGCGGCGCTTGCTAGAGCAATCCTATTATTCCGGCATGGCCGAGATGGCCGCTGGTACGCTACATAACATCCGCAACGCCCTCAGCCCGATGGTTGTGCAGATGGATGCTCTCCGGCAAAAGCTACGCGGCCTACCCATTGAGCGACTTCAGCAGGCCCAGGGCGAACTGGCGCGCCAGGACATCAGTGAGCAGCGCCGGGCGAATGTGCTGCGCTTCCTGGAATTGGTGACCAATCGGCTGGCAAGGGTAGCGCAGGAGAGCCTGTCCGACGCGGAGACCATTGCGTGCCAGGCGGCCAGAGTGGAAGAGATATTGGCTCAACAGGACCGTTATAGTCACACAGAGCGCCTGCTTGAAGTGTGTCGCCTGGACAGCCTGATTCAAGACGCGTTGCCATTGATATCCCCCAAACTGCGCAAGCTGGCTACCATCTGCCTCGACTCACAGTTGGAGGCGTTACCGCCAGTCAAGACCCAGCGCATGGTGTTGATCCAGGTATTTGCCAACCTGATTACGAACGCGCTCGAGTCTATCCAGCGTGCCGGTGTAGCGAATGGCAGCATCGCCATTGCCGGCGCGCTCGAAACCACGGATGGGCTGGAGCGGCTGCACGTGCGCGTCTGCGACAACGGGGCGGGGATTGCGGCGGATAGTCTAGAGATCATTTTCGCGCGCAGTTTTTCCAGCAAGGGCGCGGTCAGGTCGGGCATTGGGCTGCATTGGTGTGCCAATGCGCTCACGGCGATGAACGGGCATATCTATGCCGAAAGCGATGGTCCCGGCAAGGGGGCCTGTTTCCACGTCCTGTTGAATACACTCACCAACGTTGAAGGACACTATCGGCTATGAATGAGAGAATGAATGACCCGATTCGGATTCTGGTAGCCGACGATGAGCAAGAGATTCTGGACGTCTATTACCGGATCTTGTGTCCGCCAGAAGCCAGTCGTGAAGATACCGAGTTGGATGCTCTGGGGGCGGAGCTATTTGGGCATGCGCAGGCGCACAAGGCGGCGCGTCATCGTTACGACGTGACTTGTTGCCGCCAGAGCAGCGAAGTTGTCGAGGCCGTGCGGCAGGCCAGGGAAGAGGGCCGACCCTACGCGGCGGTTTTTCTGGATGTGCGTATGCCGCCGGGCGAGGATGGGATATGGGCAGCAGAGCAGGTTCGCGCGCTTGATAGGGATGTGGGCATCGTCATCGTCACCGGCCATGCGGACGTGCAATCCAGCGATATTGCTCACCGCGTGCCTCCGGCTGACAGGCTGTTCTATATCCAAAAGCCCTTTCATCAGCAAGAATTGCTGCAATTCGCGTCTGCCCTGAGCGCCAGACGCCAGGCGGAGGAGTGGGCTGGAATGGCACACAAGACGCTACAAGCGCAAGTAGTGGAGCAGACTGTCAAGCTGGCCCGCGTAACCGAGACCCCTCATGGACAGATAGCGGAGCGCGAACTGATCGAGGAAGCCCTGCGAGAGAGTGAGGAGCGCTATCGTGACTTGCTGGAGAGCGCCCATGACCTGATACAGACCGTCTCTTGGGATGGGCGTTTTTTGTTCGTAAACCGGGCATGGCTGGACACGATGGGCTACACAGAGGCCGAGGTGCATGATTTGCGCGTCTCAGAGATCATCCATCCCGATTCGCTCGATCTGTGGCAGGATGCTCTGGCGGCGGTGGTGAACGGGGATGTGATGCAGAGCATGCAGATCACCTTCGTGGTGCGCAATGGCAGGCCCGTGCTGGTGGAAGGGAACCTGGTTCCCTCTCGTCGACAGGGGTACATTACGGCGAGCCACGGCTTTTTCCGCGACGTAACAGAGCGCAGGCGGCTGGAGGCGCAGTTCCGGCAGGCGCAAAAGATGGAGGTAATTGGGCGGCTGGCGGGCGGGGTCGCGCACGATTTCAACAACCTGTTGACGGTGATTAGTGGGCACTGTCAATTCCTTTTGGCTGATCTCGACCCGTCGAGCGATATGATTCACGACGTTGAGGGCATTTTGCACGCCAGCGAGAGCGCGGCCAACCTGACCAGGCAACTGCTGGCCTTTAGCAGGCGTCAGATGCAACAGTTATGCCTGCTCGACCTGAACGAAGTGCTGGAGCGCATGGCCAAGATGTTGCGGCGGGTGATTGGCGAGGATGTTGCCCTGGAGATGCACCTGGGGGAAGACCTGGGCACCGTGCAGGCAGACCCAGGGCAGTTGGAGCAGGTGATCGTTAATCTGGCGCTGAACGCCCGCGATGCGATGCCCGACGGCGGCAAAGTCGTGCTCGAAACGGCCAATGTCTATATGGATGCCGAGGAAGCGGCGGCTCTCCCTGGCATGAAACCGGGCAACTGGGTGATGGTGGCGGTGCATGATACGGGGTGTGGAATGTCTGACGAGGTGAAGCAGCACCTGTTCGAGCCGTTCTTCACGACCAAAGAGCCGGGCAAGGGCACTGGCCTGGGGCTACCCACAGTCTATGGCATCGTCAAGCAGAGCCAGGGATATGTGTATATTGACAGCGAGGCTAGCAAGGGCACGACTGTGCGAATCTATTTGCCGCGGGTGGATATGGGGGCAGAGGATATCATGCTCGATCGGCCAGCGGCCGAGTTACCACGGGGAACGGAGAGAATCCTGCTCGTGGAAGATGCCGACGACGTGCGCCGCCTGACGGTACGTATGCTCCACCGTCTGGGATACCGCGTGCTGGCGGCGTCCAATGCCAGCGATGCGCTCGCGCTGTTCAGTAGCGCGTCGGAAGTGGTGGACCTGGTGTTGACCGATATCCTGATGCCCCAGACCAGTGGCGGGGTGCTGGTGAAGCAACTACGCCGCATTGCCCCCGGCACCAAGGTGCTGTATATGTCTGGCTATTCCAACGAGGTCATAGACCCCGCTCTCTTGCGGCAGCCGGGCACCGGGTTCATCGCCAAGCCTTTCACAGTGGAGACGCTGGCGCAAAAGCTGCGTGAGGTATTGCAAGGAGACCCGGCGGGAGTGTTGACAGGTTGATGAACAAGGGCCGTCGCTATGATCATAGCGGCGGCCCTATACGCAAGGTGACTCGCGTCTTGCTCTAGCGGTCTGCTCGCGGCCTGGAGATTGGCGTCTCTGCCGGGGCAGGCTGTTCATTCGCGGGCGCGGGCGGGATAGTGGTCTCTGGCGATGGCTCCGGCATCAGGTGTTCGCGCATCACCAGGGGCAGGTGCAGGTGGCTGCCCCCGCACTGTTCCAACTGCACGTCATCCAGGGCGACTTCTGACCATTTGCCCCAAATCCACGTGATGACCGGATTGCCTACGTACAGGCTGCGCGGCCTCCAGTATGACACCCCACGCCCGACCTCTGTGCCGTCCACCGTCAGGATATAGGTAGACTCGCGCAGTTCGAGCTGCACCGAGTGCCACGACTCGTCCCCCGGAGTGCCCGTCCAGACGGTTTTCCCCAACAGGCGTATGTAAAAGCTCGACTCGCGGTGATGGATGGAGAGAATATCCTCGATCCCGTAGGGGTCGGGCGAACCGGCCAGGCTGCGCTCGCCGTCATAGGACTGAGAGCCGACGCCGATGGTGCTGCCATAGCCCGTCAGGTTATCGTAGGCGAACCGGAAGGAGAGCCGCAGGTCGCCGCCGGGCCATAGGTGTTCGGACCAGGCCAGCGGGAAAGCCTTGTAGGCGCTCGCGCCGTTACGCAGCCACATGGCCCCGCTCTCCACGGCGACGCGCCCGGCTGCCGGGTCCTGGCCCCAGGATGTCAGCGCGGGCTGATCGAAGGCGTCGGCCCAGACGGTGCGCCATTCGTCGCAGGCGGGCGGCTCATAGCCGTCGGGCGTGGGTTCCGGCGTGGGATAGGGCGTGCTGGTGGGGGTGTCGGTTGGCGTGGGCTGCGGCTGGCTGCTCAACACGATCAGCGAGGCGTCATCCCAATAGCTGTCGTTGTGTTTGACCGGCCAGACGGGCGCGCCCCGCGTCCAGACGCTCACCTGCCCCGACTCGGTGTAGGCGTCCAGGGTGAGATGGACCCATTCATCATGCCGGGTGGTCTCTGGCCCCCAGATAATGTGCTCAGAGCGCCAATCTGTGCCGCCGGTGGGATCTATGCCGATGGAGAGGGCATAATCCCCGTCCTTGAACGAGTGCTCCGGGACATCCTCATCGCTTGACCATGCCATAACCCAGATGGAAAAGCGCACCCAGGAATTGGGCGGAACCTCGACGGTCTGAAAGAATCCGGCCTGGTGCGTGCCGTTGCTGGTAAAGAACTTTTGCGACTTTTTCCCAGAGGCGACCCGAAAAGTCCCTTCCTCGCCCTTGTACTCCGGGCGGCGGTTGTAGGAAAGGGGGTCGCAGCCTGGATCGTAGGGAGGGCAGGAATGATCGTTCACGTACCAGAGGTCCCACTCCTCGGCCACGCCCAGTTCGCCCGCCCATACGCCCGTGTAGGGGTCGTGGCGCGCGGGGAAATCCCCCTCAAAGTCGGGGTTTGCCAGCAGGTTCGCGGGTTGGTCCACAACCAGCCACGGAGGGGTGGAGGCCGTGGCCGTGGACAAGTGGCCCAGGGCGGCCAGCGCGAGCAGACAGACGACCAGGACGGCGATGCGGTGTCTCATGGGTACCTCCTGTGAGAGTGCTATAGGAGTGATGGACGGTGACACTTGGGGCATTATAGTTGAGTGGGTACTGCTGTCAATAAGCGGCGGCGTCAGCTACAGGGTTGACCGGGTGGCGCTATTTGTTGTAAACTCGCGCAGATTGCTGCATAAACAGGAGGGGCATCTGATATGGCTGAGAAGGTGCGCTTGCCCAAGCTGAGTGCCACCATGACCGAAGCCATTATTGTAGGGTGGCTAAAGCAGGAAGGGGAACCCATCGCCAAGGGCGAGCCTCTGGTGCAGGTGGAGACGGACAAGGCCGTACTGGAAGTCGAGTCGCCGGTTGGCGGGGTGGTGAAGCAGATACTGCAGAGCAAAGGCACTCGCGTGTCCATAGATACCGTGCTGGCGCTGGTGGAATAGGCCGACCCGGCCCACGCTGCGCCGCCGAGAACCCGCGCAGCCGTCGCCTGCTGGTGGGGGCTGCCATCGAAAGGAAAATAGCATGAAAGCACTGCTCAAAACACAACCTGTGCGCGGGGCGGAATTGCTGGATGTGCCCATCCCGGAGATCGGCCCGGATGACCTGCTGGTCAAGGTGCAGGCTGCCGCGATCTGTGGCACGGATAACCACATTTACGATTGGACTCCCTGGGCGCAAGCCCGGCTCACGCTGCCCATGATTTTCGGGCACGAGTTTGCGGGCGAGGTCGTCGAAGTGGGGGCGGCGGTGAAGGGGTGGTCGGTGGGCGATATGGTGGCCGCCGAAACTCATATCCCCTGCTTGCAATGCTACCAATGCCGCACGGGACGTCAGCACACCTGCGAGCAGATGCGTATCATCGGCGTACACGCGGACGGGGCCTTTTCCGAATATGCCCGCCTGCCCGTCTCTTGCGCGTGGAAGCTGGCTCCCGGCACGTCGCCAGAGTTGGGCGCGATACTAGAGCCGGTGGGCGTGGCGGCAAATGGCCTGTTCAAAGACCGGGTGGATGGGCGCAGCGTCGGCGTGATTGGCTGCGGCCCCATTGGCGTCTTTTGCGGGCAACTGGCGCTGGCCGCGGGCGCCCGACAACTGTTCATGACCGACGTGAACGCCTATCGGCTGGAGATGGCGCGGCGGGTGGTGCCTCAGGCCACAGTGTTGAACCCGTTGCAGGACGATGTCCAGGGCCTGGTCGCCGAGGCCACCCACGGGCGGGGGCTGGAAGTGGTCGTCGAACTCAGTGGCAGCCAGGCCGGGACGGCGCAGGCTTTTGATTTGCTAGCCAAGGGCGGACGCGTCAGCCTGGTGGGGCTGCCTTCGCAACCCATCACCCTGGAAATGACCAACGCCATCATCTACCGGGAGGCGATTGTCTACGGCAGCACGGGCCGCTTGATGTGGGATACCTGGTATCAGGTGGATGCGCTGCTTCAGGCGGGCGCGTTTGATCCCCTGCCCGTCATTACCCACCGGTTCCCTCTGGAGGAGTATGCGGCGGCGCTCGAACTGACGTTGAGCGGCGAGGCGGGGAAGGTGATTCTAAAGCCTTAGCCTTGCGCGAGGGATGTGGAGGGATGAGAAGCATGAGGATTGACGACGAGTTGGTCACCGATGTCCTGGTGATAGGCGGCGGGGTGGCGGGGGTGTGCGCTGCTGTCCAGGCGGCTCGTTTGGGCTGCGACGTGGTGCTGGTGGAGATGGACGAGGTGTTGGGGGGCAACTCGGGTCCCAACCTGGGCGTGCACGTTTCCGGGGCGCACAGCTTTCACCCGTACGGCGGCGAAACGGGGATCATCGAAGAGTTGGAGGCGGACGCCGCCGCGCACTGGGCCAAGATTCACACCCTTTCGATGCACTATAACATCTCTCCGCTGTGGGACACCGAGCTATCTCAGGCGCTAGAGCGGGCCGGGGTGCAGGTTTTTCGACACAGTTATGCCCGCGAGCCAGAGGTGGAAGGCGCACGGATCAAGGCGGTCATCGTCGAAGATCTGGCAACCTTTACCACGCGCCGAATTGCCGTTCGCCATTGCGTGATCGAGTCTTCCGGCGATGGGCATATCTCCTATCGGGCGGGGGCCGAGTATCGGCATGGGCGCGAGGGGCAGGACGTTTACGGCGAGCGTAGCGCGCCGCCCGTTGGCGATGATATTACGCTGGGGAGCAGCGTCACCGCGTTGGTGCGCCGCACCAACCACCCGGTGCTGTTCGTGCCACCGCCAGACACGCCGCCGTTTGAGCCGGGCTATGGCTACGCGGGGCCTGGCCCGGACGGAGATTGCCTCTACGCGCACTCGATGTGGCGGCCCGACGCCGAATTTTGCTTCCTGTGGCACACGGAAACGGGCGGCCAGCTCGACACGATTCGAGACGAACACCAGATCAGGCGCGAGCTAATGCGCCAGTTGTATAGCGTCTGGAACCATATAAAGAACGTCGCGCACGCGGAAGAAGCGCGAGATTGGGAACTGGTGTGGGTTAGCCCCAAGGTGGGCCGCCGGGAATCGCGGCGATTCATTGGCGACCACGTACTGACCCAGACAGAAGTAGAGGCGGCCACGCCCTTTGAGGATGCCGTGGCCTATGGCGGGTATGCCATTGATGTTCACAACCCGACAGGGCGAAATAACGCGCAGGTGCAGATTATCTTTTGTTCCATCCCTCCGCTGTATTCTGTCCCCTATCGCAGCCTGTATTCCAGCAACGTGGACAACCTGCTGCTGGGGAGCCGCCTGATCAGCGTCAGCCATCTGGCGCACGGCACGACGCGCTTGCAGCGCACTCTGGCGACGGTGGGGCAGGCCGTGGGCGCGGCGGCGGGGCTATGCTGTCGGCATGGTTGCACCCCCCGCGAGGTATATCGCGATCACCTGGAGGAGCTACAGCAAACGCTGTTGCGCCAGGATGCCACGATTTTGGGCGTGCCAAACCGCGACCCGCGTGACCTCGCCCGCTCGGCCAGCGTGACCGCCAGCAGCGAGCAGACGCACGGGGTTACGCGCCTGCACGACTGGCTGCCACTGGACCGCACGCGGGGCGTGATGCTGTGGGATTGGGCCGCCGAACTGCGCGAGGTGCAGGTGTACCTGCGGAACGCGTCGGACGAACCGCGCCCTGTGACGCTGCGGCTAGGCTGCTATCAGGCCGAGCGGCGCTGGAAGACGCACGACGAGTCGCGCCCGCCCATTAGCCTGGGGCCGGGCAACCGGATCGAGTGGGGCAATATGGACCAGGTCAGCGCGTTTCAGCCCGTTGCCAGTGCCAAGGCCAGCGTGCCGGGCCGGTTTGAGGGGTGGGTGTCGCTGGCGTTCGACCAGCCTGTCCCGATGATTCCCAAGGACCCCACCAGCGACGAGGACAGCTATGCGCTGTTGCTGGACGCGGCCCCCAACGTCTTCTGGGGGCGGGATGAGCGCTATTGCGACTATGCGCGGCGGGCCGAGCTGGAGCCGGGCGGGGAGTGTTACCGGCTGACGCTCGACGCGCACCTGTTCCGCCTGACCCCTGCGCCGCCCTATGGCGAGGCGCGCAATGTCATCAATGGCTGGAACCGGCGCTATAGCACAAACCCGGTGAATATGTGGATCAGCGCAGCCGACGAGCCGCTGCCGCAAGCGCTGACCCTCACGTGGCCGGAGCCGCAGACGATGAGCTGTGTGCAGTTGACCTTTGATACGCTGTATCGGGCCTACCTGGAGATGCCCATCAACCGCCAGGAGTTGGGCGTGGCGGGGATGTGCGTGCGCGATTATGAGCTGCAAATCTGGCGGGATGGTGGCTGGCAGACCATTGTCACGGAGCAAGGGAACCACCGCCGACACCGCGTACATTGTCTGGAGCAGGCTGTAACCACGGACCGGCTGCGGCTGGTCGTGTTGGCTACCAACGAACTGGGCTGGCCTGCGCGGGTATACGAGATACGGGTCTACAATGACTAGAGAATGACCCGAACCACCCTGCTCTGTGGCTGCCCCTGTTGATATGAGTATAAACAAAATAGCTCGGTGACAGCCAACAGGATGGGCGGTTGAAACCGCAGCAACCGTTGCGAAACCTGCCTGCGCAGTTTCAACTGCCTACGAGATGGCACAAAAAAGCCCGCTCTGGGGCTTCCAGGGCGGGCTAGGCGAAGACAGTTTATTGTTAGCGAAGGTAATCGCGTAGTTGCCTGCTACGACGTGGGTTTCGCAGGCGATCCAATGCTTGATGCTCGATTTGGCGAATGCGCTCGCGGGTCAAGCCGAACTTTTCCCCCACCTCTTCCAGGGTGTGGGCGCGTCCGTCGCGCAGACCAAAACGGAGGCGCAGGATGCGCGCTTCGCGCGCGCTGAGCGCGCCCATGACTTCTTCCAGG
>JAAYXX010000521.1 GCA_012515695.1 Chloroflexota bacterium | reverse complement strand
TTTTACAGCTATCAGGGGTATGTTATCTGGGGCGCAACGGCCATGATGCTCAGCGAATTGGAAGTTGCGCTGACCCGTCGCGACCACCCCCCCGTTGACGATCCCTCCGACGAATAAGAGACGACCAGCCCCGAAGAACGATCGAGTTCGTGTCCATGCCGCAACTCGGCTCTATTTTCTGCGTAATACAATGCGTTGGAAATGAAACAAACCTGCCGGTAGTTGCTTGCCCGGTTGGTTTAATAGAGGAGGGACAAGCATGGCGGAAAACCCGCAACCCAATCGTAGGAAAACCTGGGTGATCGTGCTCATTGTGGGGGCGATTGTGCTCCTGTTGGTGTGCGCCTGTGTGGCCGCTGTGGCGGCAACGGGCTGGTTTGCGTTCGCGCTCCCCTGGCAGCGTGGCGAGATTGTGGGGGGCAATGTTGATGGAATCATCGGTAGAGTGGAGGCACAGCACATGCGCGAGGAAACGTTCCAGGTCAGCACTCCTGTCCTGCTGGATATCAACAATGAGGTGGGCACTGTCCGCATCATTGGCGCAGATCAGGATAGTGTGAGCGTGCAGGTCGTGGTACGCGGCTATGGCAACACGCAAGCGGCTGCTGAGGAAGCGGCGGACAGGGTCAACGTGGAAATCCGACAGGTCGAAGATGATCATATTCGGTTGGTGGGCGACGTTCCGCCGGCTATGAACAATTCTCCCAACGTGGATTGGATCGTGCGCGTGCCTCGCCAGACCAATGTGCAGTTGCAGAATGACGTCGGTGAGGTTCAGGTGGAGAATATTGTCGGCTCGCTGCGTTTGCAAGGCGGCGTCGGTGACATCCGGGTGAGCAGCTTTACCATGACCGATGACAGCGAGATTACCATGAACGTGGGCGAGATCACCGTGAGCTTGCCCGCCGATAGCGCCTTTGTGCTGGATGCCGACGCCAGCGTGGGGGACATCATTTCCGAGTTTGACGTGGCGACAACCAGGAGGGACAGCCCCGGCGCCGGCGATTCGCTCGCAGGGCCAGTGGGAGTCGATCCCGAGCTGACCTTGCGGCTGCGTACGCGCACCGGTGAGATCATCCTGCGCGCCGACTGACCTGTAGCTGCCTGGGAAGGAGTATCCCCGGTCTGTGACCGATGGACGACGTCATTCAGACCGGGGTTCTTTGTGCCCGGTGGGGCTGACACAATCGCGTTACATAGGCTGGCCGTTTGCCAGCATCATATCCTGCCATTCCCATGCTCGCTCCGTTTGCTTGCGGGTGGGCAATACTCAGCATTAAGGAGAAAACCGTGTCCGAGACACCAAATCGTTCAAGTACCCGTACCGTTCTCATTATCGTAGGGGCGCTGTTGTTGCTGTTGCTGTGCGCGTGCCTGGCCGTGTTGGGGGCAAACTGGGCCTTCAAGTCGAGAAGCCCCATGAGCAGTATCATTGAATTCAGCCGTGACATCCGCATTGGCGGCCAGGCGGCAGAGCGGTTTGAGCACGAGGCCGTGTTTGAGGTGGGTTCGCCCGTCGTGCTGGAATTGACGAACGATGTGGGCGATGTCCGTATCATTGGCGTGGAAGGCAACGAGGTGCGCGTGGAGGCTGTTATTCGCGGGTATGGCTCTACGCAGGAGCAGGCCCGCAAGGCGATGGAATCGGTGAAGGTGAGCGTTGACCAGGTCGCCGACAATCACATTCGCGCGGTGGGCGAAATCCCCGCTGGCCCCTATTCGGGTCAATCGCCGTCGGTGGTATGGACCGTGCGCGTTCCTTATCAGGCGCAGTTGATCGTGACGAACGGCGTGGGCGATGTGCGTATCGAAAAGATCACCGGCTCTATGCAGGTCAATAGCGATATCGGAGATGTTATCGCCAAGAGGTTTACCCTCACCGATGATAGCTATGTGCTGACAGATCTGGGCACCGTCTCGATCAGCCTGCCGCGAGATAGCGAGTTTGCCCTGGAAGCCGACGCGCACCTGGGCAAGATCAAGTCCGAGTTTCATGCCGCCGCGGAGCCGGGGGATACCCTGACGGCCACGGTGGGCGATGAGCCACTGGGCACGCTGACCGTGCGGACGGATATTGGCAATATCGACATTGGGCGGGAGTAACGTGCGCGTATATGATCTCACGCTCCCCATTCAAGAGGGGATGGGCATATGGCCCGGCGACCCGCCGGTTCGCGTGCGGCGCGTGGCGTCGCTGGAAGCGGGAGACGAGGCCAGCGTGTCCGAGGTGACGCTGGGCAGCCACACGGGCACGCATGTGGACGCGCCCGCCCACCTGCTGCGCGGCGGCGCGCCGGTGGATGCGCTAGATCTGGAGCATCTGGTCGGCGTGGCGGTGGTGGCGCATGTGCCGGGTATCGAGCATATCACGGCGGCAACCCTGGCGGCTTTGCGGCTGCCAGAAGGTTGCCGCCGTTTGTTGTTGCGTACGCATAATTCAGATGCGGGGCTGCTCGGCCCCGCGTTTCACCCCGATTATGTGGCGCTACGGGCGGACGCGGGGGAGTGGCTGGCCCGCCGAGACCTGCTTCTGGTGGGCATAGACGCCCCTTCGGTAGACCCCTATGACCAGGAGGCCGGGCCGGTGCATCACTCGCTGCTAGAGCGCGGGGTCGTCCTTGTGGAAGGGCTGGACCTGCGCGGCATAGCCCCCGGCGTGTACCACTTTTGCTGCCTCCCGCTCAAGTTGGTCGGCGCAGACGGCGCCCCCGCGCGCGCCGTGTTGATTGATCGCTGGGCAGACCTCCCATAGCCGCACCATGCATCCGGTAGTCGCGCCATCCTGGCGCGTTCCCCTCGTACGCCGTACATCCTGTAGCCGCGCCATTTTGGCGCGCTTCTTCGTACGCCATGCATCCTGTGGCCGCGCCATCCTGACGCGTTCCCCCGCGCGCCATGCATCAGCGGTAAATATCCTCGTATCGCCGGTACTGCGCATAGATGCTTGTGACATAGGACTTGGCCTGACCGTATAGTACCGTCTCGTAGAACAGGTCATGGTCGGCAATGGGCTGGCCGTCCGTCCACTTGGTCAGGTTGCCCGGCCCGGCGTTATACCCCACCAACGCGGCCACCCAGTCGCGGTCGCGATAGTCAATCAACCAGCCAAAGTAGAACACGCCGAACCGCACGCTGATCGCGGGGCGCGTCAACAGGGGCACGCGGAAGGGAGCTACCCCCAGCTTGGCGGCAATCTCTTGCCCCGTGGCGGGCATCACCTGGGTCAACCCCGTGGCTCCCGCATAGCTGACGGCTCGCGGATCAAAGCGGCTCTCCTGTCGCACCAGCGCCAGGAACAGCAACGGGTCTAGCGTGCGGTCAGCGCACTCGGCGTTAACCAGGTGGCTGAACAGCGTCGGATACGACAGCCGCAACAGAGCCTGGGGCGGTTCCGCTGCCCCGGCCTGCTCGCCCAGGCTAATCAGCCGATCTGCGCAAGAGATAGCCAGCCAGCGATGGCCCGACTCGACCATCAGGCGCGCCAGCCGGAAAACACTCCCCGCATTGGACCACGCCTGGTTCCAGACCTCGCGGTAGGTGGCTGTGGCCTCGGTGTGCCACCCCAACGTGTCCAAAGCTCTGGCGCGGTTGAGCAGCGATTCGTTCAACGCGCCAGTGGTGTTTGGCGTCCAGCTAGCCATCCAGGCGGCAATTTGATCCCAGTCGGCCTGGGTCCACGCGGGTTCTTCGGGGGCGGCGGCGTGCGTTGTCGGCAACACGGGCGCAACGCCCGCCGCCAGGTCGCGCGCGCGTGCGCCGTAATAGGACCAGGGAGAGGCGGCCTGCGCTTGCTGCCAATGCTCCTGAGCCTTGGCGCTGTCGCCTGTCGCTCTGGCGGCCAGCCCCATCCAGGTGTGGACGCGGGCCTGTTGCTCTCCCGTATTGGCCCCGGGCAGCTGGTCGCGCCACACCGCGTAGGCCGTGCCCGCATCCCCGCTGATATAGGCGCACAGCCCTTCGCGGAAATGCCCCTCAAACGCGCCCGAATCCGCCGGATAGGAAAGGCGCAACCGGTGATACATCTCGGCGGCTCGCGCCCATTCGCGCTGTCTCTCTAGCGCCTGACCTGCCTCCCACAACGCTTCGGGCACACGCGCATGGTTCGGGTAGAGGCGCACAAACTCTTGATACAGGCCGGAGGGGTCGCCGCCATTCGCCTCAGCCACGCGGGCCTTGGCCATCCAGGCGTCACCGGCCAGCGCGTCTTGTGGGAACTGTTCGATGATCACGTCCAGATAGCGGAGCGCCTCGCCATATTGCCCCAGCTTTTCATAGGCCAGCCCCGCGAAATAATGCGCGCGCGGCATGTTGCCGCCAGGGTTGGCCTCGATATAGCGCTCCAATGCTTCTATTGCCTGACCATACTGCCAGCCATAGTACAGAATGCGCCCGCGCTCCAGGTCGTCTATCTGCGCGGCCCCCATCTTGTCCAGCGCCGCCAACGCCGTGACGGCGTGCGAACTGGAGGGATAGTCTCGCAGTAGCCGTTGGTAGACAGCCGCCGCCTCAGCAGTGCGCCCGGCCTCTTCCAGGGTTTCCCCCTGATAGCGCAAGATCAACGCCCGGTAGGTGGCGTTCTGGCTAAAGCCCAAGATGCGGTTATACGCCTCCACAGCGCCGTCGTAATTCTGGCGGCGGCGGCGCACCTCGGCGATTTCTTCCAATACCTCGGCCTGCATCGAGGCGGGAATGCTCGTCAGGTCAATGGCGGTCAACTGCGCTTCCATGTGCGCGTCATTGCCCAGGGCCTCGTATGCTTTGGCCATATGCCAGCGCACATATGGCAGCGCGGCGGCGTCGAACTCCAGATAGCTGGCATACGCCGAAATAGCCGCCTGCCATTCATCGATCGCTTCGTAGCAGTTGCCCAGCAGGGCATACGCCCGGGCCAACTCGGCGTCTGACGCGCCATCTTCTACCAGCAAAGCCAGCAGGGCGATGGCCTCTTGATAGCGTTGCTCCTCATAATAGGCTTGCGCCAGTTCGAGGGCTATGGCCGGGCGGCTTGTTTCACTGTTGGCTTCCAGCGCGCTCTGCCACAGGGGAATGGCCCTGGGATAGTCGCCGTCCATGTGCGCCCGTTTGGCGGCCACCAGATGAGGCCCCGCTTCTGATGCTGGCGACGGGGCCGTCGTGTGCGTTGGGGCCTCCGTCGGAGCAGGGGGGTCCGTTGGCGCGGGCGTCTCGCTGGACATGGCTGTCGGTTCCGCCACAGCCGTTGACGGCTCGGCTGTCGCCGCCATTGTGGGCGCAGCCGTCGGGGTGCTGCTGGATATCGGCGTCGGCGCGACGGTGGCTGTCCGATAGACGGTTGGCGTGGGTGTCTCGGTTGCAGGGGCGGCTGCTTCCGCCGGGATGGTGGCCGCCTCCTCGATAGCTTGGGTTGGAGTGGGCTGTGGTGCCGCCTGACGGCAACCGCTCAATGCCAGACCAATGCCAAGAACCAAAACAATGAACCATCGGTAATTCATGCGCAGCATAGTGTAGAGACCCTTTCGCGTCTATCAGTATGGTGACCAGGTATGGGATGCCCGACATTTTGCTGTCGAGGGTGAGGCTGCGGAGCAGGCTGCTGGGTGGTGCTGGTACGGACAGAGTGACGGGCCAGAAGCACGGCCATGCTCGTATCGCACATTAACAACGAACGAGAGGTGGGCGAGGCATCGTTCGTTGCCTGGAATGATGAGCGTGATCATAGCTGGAACCCGAATATCTGTCAATTCGATAAATAGCCAATAAAATAGGCCAAAATGCCGATAATGCGAATAGGCACCTAGGCACATCTATCCATTGACAACCACTTGACATATATGCTAGAATGAAATCACCTGAGGTGGAATTGGTGTCCACCGCTATGCCAAACAGCAGAGCTTGCTCGGATCATCAGATCTGGTGTTTGCTACTGCGACACGTTCGACATTACCTTCCCATTGTTCTTGGCGGCGTGCTCCATCCGGCAACGTTCCGCCAGATGGTAGCCATCGCCTCATCTTCCCCCAGTTGCATACTCCTGATCTGGTGGTCTGTATAGCCTGCTTGTTTTGCGAGTCAGGTCGCTCATTCCGGGCTGGGACGGAGAACAACAAGCTTCCGTTCGTGAATGCCTGGGCAGTGATGCCCACCAACCGGGATAGCCCACACCCCGTGTCGCCTTGGCCTTGCGCCCGCCGAAATGCTCCGCCTGCCAGCCCGCCCATATTCAAGAGAACGAATGATTGTTGTATTGGTCGAGGCGGTTGAAACCGCGGCAACCGTTGCATCGCCAACTCGTTGGCGCGTCCTGTGGAAGTGGATTGGACCGCCGCCATCCTTGGCGGCTTGCAGTTATGCCGGCTGGAAGCCGGCGGTCCAATGACGCCAACATAGTCAGCAATGGCTGTTGCCGAGCTATTTTGTTCAAGCTCAACCGCCTACAGGGCCATTGTCTTGGGAGGGCCAGGATGGACCGCGAACTGGGCCATAAGATGCGCCGCGAGGCGCGCCTCGCCAGCACGCTGATCCTCTTGCTCGGCGTGCTGGTGTTTGCCGCGTGGCCGGGCGAGGCTGCCCATGCGGATGTGGCGCTGCGCCCCATCATCGCCCAGGGCGAGTTGCCCGGCGTCCAGTTCTCGCAGCCCCCCGCGTGTGACGTGTGCGAAGGCGCCCCCCAGCTATGGACGGTATCCCAGCCATATGGCCGGGCGGGGGACGCGTTTACCCTGTTCGGCAGCGGCCTGGGCGATGCGCCGGGCCGTGTCACGCTGGATGGGCGCGACCTGACCATAGACACGTGGTCAGATACTACTATAGACGTTTCCATTCCCCCCGAGTTCCCTATTGGACCACGTCAGTTAGAGCTGATTACCGCCGATGGTCAGGTCGCGCCTACTGGCCTGACTTTTCACGTTCTGGGAGGGCGCTCCCCAGGGGGCTATGAGCCGACGGTGCTCACCGTGCGCCAGGACGGCGGCGGCGACTATGCCACGATTCAGGAGGCGATCAACGCGGCGCAAGATGGCGCGGATACCCTGGTCGTGGTGTATCCTGGCACCTATACCGAGAACGTGATCCTGCACAAGGGCCTCAAGCTGCAAGGGGTAGGCCCCGGCGGTCCCGCCGGAGAGGCGGGCGCCGTGCTCGACGGCGGGGCCTTGGCCGACCAGGCCCCAGAGCCGCCGACGCCGCTGGATAGCCTCCCCGTGGGCAGCACTCCAGAGGGAGCGCCACCCCCTATGGGAGCGACGCTTACCGTAGTGGGCGAGCCGCACACCCACCGGCTGCGCTTTCGCTCGCAGATTGACGGCTTTTACCTGACCGGCGGGCGCGGCGACGAGGGCGGCGCGATCCAGATCGGCGCCTTTTCGCGTGGCCTGATCGTCAGCAACAACGTCATCCAGTCGAACATCGGCGGTGTGGGCGGAGCGGTGGCTATCGGCAGGGCCTACCAGCCGAACCCCGGCAATCAGTACATCAGCATCCACCACAACCGCATCTTGAACAACAGCGGCACGCGCCTGGCCGGGGCCATTGGCGTGTTCAACGGGGCTGCGCGTTACGATATTCACCACAATATCCTGTGTGGCAACGATTCGGGCGAGTTTGGCGGCGGCATCTCGCACTATGGGCATAGCCCCGGCGGGCGGATTCATCACAATACCATCGTCTACAACAGCGCCGCAGTTGCGGGGGGCGGCATCCTGATCGGCGGAGGGCCGCGCTTTACGTCGCGGGGGTCTGGCCGGGTGGATGTTACCCACAACTTGATTCTGGGGAACCTTGCCGATGGCGACGGCGGCGGCGTGCGGTTGCTGCAACCTGCCACCAGCCGCATCCACATCGCCAATAATGTCATCGTCAACAACGTAGCGACGAACATGGGCGGCGGCATCAGCCTGCGCGACGCATCCAACGTGGTCATTGTGAACAATACCATCGCCTGGAACGTGTCCACCTCCACCGCCGAGGGGAGCGACGGCAGGCCGCACGCGGCGGGGCTGGTGGCCGAGGCGCATTCCGCCCCCTTCCAGGCCCAGTTGCAACCCGACGCGCCCGCCTACCCGGATCCGGTGCTGTTCAACAATATCTTTTCCAACAACATCGCCTATAGGTGGAGCGGGCAATTCCTGGAGCCGGTGGCCCAGCGAGACCTGGAGGTGTTTGGGGCGGACGGCGTGTTGCATCCGCACTACTGCTTGCTCACGGTGCCCTATCCTACCATGGCCACCCCGCCCGGCCAGGACAACAACCGCACGGGCGTGCCCGGCTTTGTGGACGAGTACGAGCCAGAGTTGAGCGCCACGACCGCCACCGGCGAGGCGATCATTGTCACCGTCGAGTTGCCCGCCGGGGTTTGCAGGCTGCCGGGGGATTATCGCCTCCAGCCCACTTCGCAGGCCATAGACGCAGGCGCGGCCTTTTTCCAGCGCATCCGCGCCCCCAGTACAGACAAGGACAATCGGCCTCGCCCACAGGGCGCTGGCTATGACATAGGAGCATACGAGCACTGACGATAGCTGTTGACGGGGTCACATGCGCGGCTGATTGTGTGGCCTCGTCGCCGTCATCATCCGGGAGGTTCGCTATGCAGTATCAATGGTTGCATCGTTGCGTTCGCACACTTGGCGCTCACCAACGGATCGCCCGCATAGCACTCGCCACGCTGGCCCTGCTGCTGATTGCGGGGGTAGCTGTCGTGGGATGGCCCTCCCTCCTGCCCCAAAGGGCCGTGGCTATGGGCACGTCTGACGTGCACCTGCGACTGGCCGCCACAGATGGCTGGGTGAATACCTATGGGGGGGAGGCGCATTATATCCTGGGCTTTGTCCCGGTGCCGGTAGATGCGCCGTATGACGAACTGCTGCCCTATCGCGGCAAGGCCCAACTGCCCACCCCGCCGATCATCGTCGAGGAGGGGCAGACCCTCTATCTGACGCTGACCAACCTTGGCTTTACCGAGCGCCCCGACCTGGACGACGCGCTGACTATTCAATGGCGCGGGACGCCGAATGCTCTGCGGTTGGATGCCTCCGCGGGGGTGGCAGTCGCGTCAAACGGCAAGGATATCACCTATCGCTTTACCGCGTCCGAGCCGGGCACCTATCTGTGGCATTGCCGTCTCGGCTCGGTGGAGTATGCCCAGATGGGCATGGTGGGGCCGCTGATCGTGCGCCCCGCCCAGAATGGGCGCGATGGTCTGCGCGATCGACTGACCGGCAACTATGCCTATAACGACGGCGACGGCTCTACCAAATACCACCGCGAGTTTATCCTAGTGCTGTCCGAACTGGACGAGCGCTCCCATCAGGCCCTACCCGACGCGCAGGCGCTTGACGGGGCCGCGTTCAAGCCGGATCACTGGCTGCTGAACGGGCGCACCTATCCGCACACGATGGGGCCGGATGTGGACCCCAACCTGGATTTGCCGTCGCAGCCCCTCCATTCGATTATCGAGGTCAATTCCCACGAGCGAGTGCTGCTGCGGCTGCTGAACACGGGCTATGAGCAGCACACGTTCCAGATTCCCGGCATCCCCTTGCGGGTGGTGGGCAAGGATGGCCGGTTGCTGCGCGGCTATGATGGGGCTGACCTGTCCTATTGGACAAACACGCTCGATATCGAGCCGGGCGAGACCTATGACGTGGTCTTTACTGCGCCACCCGTGCCCCAGGCAGTCAGGGCGTATGTGGTCAATCGTCACTACAGCCAGCTTCCTTCCACCGATTCGCTGCTGGATGGTCTTGCCACCAAAATCGTCATCTATCCCGAAGGGGTGCCGCCTCAAGAGGCGCCCAACCAGTAAGCGATGGGCGGGGGAAAGCAGGAGGGTTATTCTATGAAGAACATGCTAGATCATCGGTATAAATGGCTGATACTTGCGGTAATCGCCCTCGTGCTGTTGGTGGCTGCCAGTTCGACGGTGGTAGCCCTGAACGAGCGTGCCCGGGCTGCCAGTTGCCCCGAACCGCCGCCGCCCCTGGACTGGGGGGAGCGGCCAGCCGCCAACATCCGCCTGCGCGCGACCACGGGGCACATCCTCACCCCGGATGGCAACCGCATTTTCATGTGGGGCTTTGCCGACGAGGGGGGCGCGTTCCAGCACCCCAGCCCCACCCTGACGGTGCAGGAAGGGGACGCCGTTACCGTTCACCTGAGCAATGAACTGCCCGAGCCGGTGTCTATCGTCTTTCCCGGCCAGACGGGCGTGCTGGCGAACGGGAAGCCTGTCCAGCCGCAACTGGACGAGCAGGGGAATCTGATTTCCCTGGTGGATGCTGCCCCTCCGGGTGGCGAGATCACCTATACGTTCGTCGCGGCCAAGCCCGGCACGTATCTGTACGAGAGCGGGACTCAGCCCGCCAAGCAGGTGCAGATGGGCCTGTTTGGGGCGCTGATCGTGCGGCCCGCCATTGGGGCCAACTATGCCTATAACGACGTGCGTACCATCTTTCACCCGCAGCGAGAGTATCTGCTGCTGCTGCACGAACTCGACCCGGCGATCCACGAGGCTGTGGAGCAGGGGCGCGAGCCGGACATGACTGCCTTTTGGCCGCGCTACTGGACCATCAACGGACGCTGCTTCCCCGATACCGAGGCCCCGGCGGGCGCGTCCTGGCTGCCATCCCAGCCATATCAGGCGACTGTGATTACCGAGCCTTATGACGAGACGACCAACCCGCTGCCTGCAATGATCCGGCTGATCAACGCGGGTGTGCATACCCATTCGTTCCATACCGACGGTTTTTACTTGAGGCTGATCGGGCAGAATGGCCGCCCGCTGACCGATTCGGTTTGCGACTGGCATCCCCTGCGCGTGCAAAAGCTGCCCGCCCGCGATCTCTCCCGCGCCGAGTTCACCGTTACCCTGGGCGCAGGCCAGACGTATGACGGGCTGTTTATCTGGACGGACGCGAACGGATTAGAGCCGGGTACCAACCCGCCGCCCGCGCAGATGGCGAGCGTGGCTGGCGCGACGGGTAGCGGCAGCGCGGCCTCTGGCTACCAGGGGACGCTGCCGGTGAACGTGGTGATGACAAACGAATGTGGCGAGTACTATTTCCCGTGGCACACCCACTCGGAGCGGGAACTGGTGAACGGCGACGGCGAAATGGGGGGCATGATGACCATGTTGCGCGTGAACCCGCCCGGCGGGTGTCCGTGAGGGAGGCGATACCGATGACACATCATCGCTATATCTGGTTTGGAGTGATCGGGCTGGCGTTGCTGGTGTTGCTCGTGGTGATCGTAGTGGTGGCCGCCTATCTCCTGTGGACGCGGCTTTCCGTCGCGGACCCGCCGCCAGCCGTCGAGTTTGCCCTGTGTGCCAAGGAGAGCAGCGTTACCATGCCCGACGGCACGGTGGTGCCCATTTGGGGTTATGCGCGGTTGCCAGAAGGCGTGGCCCCGGATGACCTCTCTGTGGTGCCCGAAATGCCCGGCCCGGTGTTGGAGGTGAACGCGGGCGATCAGGTCACGATCACCCTGCACAATACGCTGCCCGAGCCGGTGTCTATCCTCCTGCCCGGCCAGGATATGCCCCCGGACTATGGCGGGGCGCCGCCGGGCGGCTCGACGACTATTACGTTTATTGCGCGGAACCCCGGCACGTACCTGTACGAGAGCGGCATCAACCCGCAGAAGCAGGTGCAGATGGGCCTGTTTGGCGTCTTGATTGTGCGCCCCCGCACAGAGGGGCAGGCGTATGATGATGACGATGGCCGCAGCGCCTACGATGCTGAGGCGTTGCTGGTGTTGAGCGAAATAGACCCGGCCCTGAACGCGGCGGTGGCCGCCGGGCAGACCTACGACCTGCGGCAATATGCCCCCCGCTACACGCTCATCAACGGGCGCGCGTTCCCGCAGACGGACGCTATCCCGGCGGAGGCGGGGGAGCGGGTGCTGTGCCGATATGTGAACGCGGGCACGCAGCCCCAGGTGATGACGGTGTTGGGGGCGGAGCAAAAGGTGATCGCCCACGACGGCTATTTGCTGAACTATAGCCAGGCGGGCTACTCGCAGATGGTCGCCCCCGGCGAGGTGTATGACGCCATCATCACGGTTCCGTCCGACGCGCCGCCGGGCGCGCAAATCCCGCTGTATGCGCGGGGCCGCGCCATGCATACCTACGCCAGCGAGGTGTTCCCCGGCGGGATGATGACGATGATTACCGTGGTGGATGAGCCGGACGAGTGGGAGGCCGCCGCGCCCGGCCAACCTCCCTCCTAGCCCAAACCACCCCACCCCCCCGTGGAAGGGGATTGGACCGCCGGCTGGAAGACGGCATAAAAGCCGCCAAGGATGGCGGCGGTCCAATCTGCCCCCTCTCCCCCTGGAAGCCGGCAGTCCAATTTGCTCCCTCTCCCCCTGGGAGAGGGCTGGGGTGAGGGGGCTGCAAGGAGCGGCTATGCCCGGCCTTCCCCCTCTACAATCCGCACTTCTTCATCCGTCAGGCCGTACAACTCGTACACCAGCGCGTCTATTTGCCTGTCTATGGCCTCGATCTGGCGCTCTAGCATGCGCCTGGCGGTGGGCGACCCCGCCGCCGCTACCTGCTCGTGCAGCGCCAACATCCGCTCGACCAACGCTACCATCTGGTCGTGCCGGGCAACGTCGGCAGAGTCGTCAAAGTTGATGGTGCGAATGGGAGCCTTCTCAATATACTGCTTGGAGAACTTGATATATCCGCCACGCATTTGGGTACTTTGGCTAGCAATCACAAACCCAAATAGGTCCGAGTTCAGTAGACCGAGCAAGTAGAAGATGTTTAGGCTGTTGACTCTCGGCCGAAGACCGTAGAATGGGCCGCTA
>JAAYXX010000520.1 GCA_012515695.1 Chloroflexota bacterium | reverse complement strand
TAGCTGGTGGAATATGGCATTCCACAGTCCGCATAGTGTCGAGGCAGGCACTTAAAGGTGCCTGCCCGCATTCGCCCGGCAGATGGCGCGCCAACATTTCATCCAGGCATTTTGCCTCGCGTACCGCATCGTTTCAACGCAAAGAGTGTTTGATAGATCGTGACCATCAATCTACCGATACGGCAACCTGTTCTGGACAAAGGCTGGGTCCAGTTGGAAGAATGCATGGGTGGCGATGCTGCTGTTATTCGCGGCGCTCGCATCTGCTATCAGTCGGAAGCTCGGACCCCCCAGGCCGACGAGCGGTTGATCCGGCGGTTGATGGCCAGCGAACCCAAGCATAACACCGTTTTCGAGCACGCTGTCTTTCGCTTTGGTATCAAATGCCCCCTGTTCGTCGCGCGCCAGTGGATGCGGCACCGCATCGCCTGTGTGGCAGGTGATACGCTGGTCTATTTTGACCTGCCCGGCGCCATCAATCAGGGCAAGCGGCGCAGATATGCCGTAACTGTTGCAGACCTCTACCGGCGCTGGCAGGAAGGCACGGAACACGCGATAGGCAAGAAAAAGCCGCTCTTTCTCGATCGCGTGAACCCGAACCAGACCTACTCTATCCCAGAGTTGGCGAAACTGGTTGAGCGCAGAGAGGAAACGCTGCGCGAATATGTCAGGGAAGGACGGCTCCAAGCAATCCGTATCGCGCAAAAGACCCCGACGGATTGCGCTATTCTGGTGCCCGGGCAGGCATGGCACGACTATGCTTCCAAGAGCCACACTACCCGGGTTCCCATGCGCGAACGCATAATGCAGATGCAACTGCGGATGTGCAACGAGAGCACGGGGGAAATCGAACATACGCAAATTGCCGATATTCGGGCAACCGGCCTCAAACCCGTCTTTCGCGTAACGCTGGAAAATGGATACCAGCTCAAGATGACGCAAGACCATCTGTGCCTGACGGAGCGCGGATGGCTGACCCTGGAGCAAGCCACCGAGTTAAAGTGTAACGATGGGGTTGTCAGTTGGCGCAAAGATAGCCCGGCTTTTGCGGTGAATGGCCAACCAGCGTATACAGATCAAGACTGGCTGGCCCAGCGACGCGCTGAGGGGTTGGGCGTCCAGGAGATTGCTGCTCCTGTCAGACTGTTACGCGCGTTTTCCAGGGTTCGCCGTATCGAGTTCGCAGGAATAGAACCTACCTACGATATTCAGGTAACAGGACCATATCATAACTATATAGCAAACGGCTTTATCGTCCACAATAGCTATAATGAACGCTCTCTTCGATACTGCCTCGCCGACCGCGAGTATTATATCCCCCAGGGTGATCTTCCCCAGCGTGAGGCGTATATCGCGCATATGGAGGCGTCCTTTGACCTCTACGAGCAGCTCGTTGCGGCTGGCTGGAAACGAGAACAGGCTCGCGCTATATTGGGCACCGCGGTCTATACCGAGTTTGTCTGGACGGTGAACGCGTGGTCATTGATGAACTGGCTACAGAAGCGAATGGTCAAGGGCGCTCAATGGGAACACCGCCAGTATGCCGAAACCATCCTGCGCATGTTCCACGAGGTCATGCCCATCACAGCCTCCGCCTTTGAGGAATCGGTGCTAAAACAATGAGACCATCTTGGGACCAGTACTTTATGGAGATCGCCCGACAGGTAGCCACGCGCTCCACCTGCCTGCGGCGTCACGTGGGCGCTGTCATCGTCCAAGACAAGCGCATCCTCTGCACAGGGTACAATGGCGCGCCCCGCGGCATGGAGCATTGCGATGTGGCAGGCTGCTTGCGTGAAGAGTTGCACATCCCTTCCGGCCAGCGCCAGGAAATCTGTCGCGGCCTGCATGCCGAGCAGAACGCCATTATCCAGGCGGCGCTACATGGCGTCTCGACAGAGGGCGCGACCCTCTATGTGACATTTCAACCCTGCATTACCTGTGCCAAAATGAGCATCAACGCGGGTATTGTGCGCATCGTATGCGCCAGCACCTACCCCGACGAACTCTCCCGCAAAATGCTCGATGAGGCGGGGGTGCTCCTGGAAGTTTGGGAATAAACCGTCTGTATAAACACGACTAAGGAGGAACGATGGCTTCCGACAACGGTATTCAGAAACTGCGTCGGCTCAAGGAGGAGGCCAAACTCGGCGGCGGGGCCGATGCCATTGCCAAACAGCACGAAAAGGGCAAACTCTCAGCCCGCGAGCGCCTCGCAAAGCTTCTCGACGAAGGCAGTTTCCAGGAATTGGACGCCCTGGTCACTCACCATGTGGGAGACTATGGCATGGACGAGCGCGTCTCCCTGGGGGATGGCGTCGTCACCGGCTATGGCACCATCCACGGGCGGCTGACCTACGTGTTCGCCCAAGATTTCACCGTGATGGGCGGCTCGCTGGGTCAGGCTCATGCCGCCAAGATCGTCAAGGTTCAGGAATTGGCGATGAAGAACGGCGCCCCTATCATCGGCCTCAACGATTCGGGCGGCGCGCGCATTCAAGAGGGTATCCTCGCTCTCGGAGGTTATGCCGAGATATTCTTGGACAATACCCTGGCGTCGGGAGTCATCCCCCAGGTGTCTGTCATCGTGGGGCCGTCGGCTGGCGGGGCAGTCTATTCCCCGGCCCTGACCGACTTTACCTTCATGGTCAAGGACACCAGCAAGATGTTTATCACCGGCCCGGATGTTATCAAGGCCGTTACCCATGAGGACGTGAGCGCCGAAGACCTGGGCGGGGCAATGGCCCACAACAAGGCCAGCGGCGTGGCACATTTCGCAGCCGATGATGAAGATTCCTGCTTTGACATGGTGCGTACGCTGTTCAGCTACCTGCCGCAGAACAACCTGGAAGACCCCCCGGCAGTAACGCCCAAGGACAACCCGGCCCGCGCCGAGGCCAGCCTCGACACCATCGTGCCCGGCAACCCCAACGACCCCTATGACATGAAGCAGGTCATCACCAAGGTCGTGGACATGGGCAGCTTTTTCGAAGTGCAGCAGCACTTTGCGCCCAATATCGTGATCGGGTTTGCTCGGCTGGACGGCATGGTGGTCGGCATAGTCGCCAACCAGCCCGCCGCGATGGCCGGGGTGCTGGATATCAACGCCTCCGTCAAGGCGGCCCGCTTTGTGCGGTTCTGCGATGCGTTCAACATCCCCATCATCACCTTTGTGGACGTGCCGGGGTTCATGCCCGGAGTCGCGCAGGAACACGGCGGCATTATCCGCCACGGCGCCAAGCTGATCTATGCCTACTGCGAGGCGACGGTTCCCAAGCTCACGGTCATCACCCGCAAGGCGTATGGTGGAGCCTATATTGTCATGAGTTCCAAGCACATTCGCGGCGATTTCAACGTGGCCTGGCCCAGCGCCGAGATCGCTGTGATGGGCGCTGAGGGTGCGGTCAATATCATCCACCGCAAAGAGCTGGCTGCCGCGGCTGATCCCGAGTCTCTCCGCAAGGAGCTTGTGGCCGAATACAAGGCCAAATTCGCCAACCCCTATACGGCTGCTTCGTGGGGCTATGTGGATGACGTCATCGAGCCGAGCCAGACCCGGGCGACCCTGGTCAACGCGCTGCGTATGCTCCAGAACAAACGAGATAGTAACCCGCCCAAGAAGCACGGCAATATGCCGCTGTAAGATAACGAGGTCAAGATGAGTTCTAACCCATTAAAGATCACGGACACTATCCTGCGCGACGCACACCAGTCGTTGCTGGCTACCCGCATGTCTACGGGCAGCATGTTGCCCGCTCTGGACAAGCTGGATGCGGTGGGCTACCACTCGCTGGAAACCTGGGGCGGCGCCACATTCGACTCGGCCATGCGCTTTTTGAAAGAAGATCCGTGGGAGCGGCTGCGTGTTCTGCGTCAACGGCTCCCCAACACGCCCCAGCAAATGCTGCTGCGCGGCCAGAACATCCTGGGCTATCGACACTATCCCGATGATATCGTGGAAAAGTTTGTCGAGCTGTCGGTCAAGAACGGCATGCATGTCTTTCGCGTGTTCGACGCGCTGAACGACACGCGCAACATGGCCTGGGCGATGAAATGCGTCAAAAAGTACGGTGGGCACGTGCAGGGCGCGCTCTGCTATACCATCAGCCCCGTACATGATGTCGCTTCCTTTGTGGCGCTGGCGAAGGAACTCCAGGAACTGGGTTCCGACTCGATCTGCATCAAGGACATGGCCGCGCTTTGTACGCCCTATGTCGCCTATGAACTGGTCAAGCAGATCAAGGCCGAAGCAGACCTGCCCGTGCAGTTCCATACGCACAACACCTCGGGCTTTGCGGTGGCCACCCTGCTCAAGGCCGCCGAGGCGGGCGTGGATATCGTGGACTCGGCCATCTCCTCGCTGGGCGGTGGCACGTCTCAGCCGCCCACCGAGCCGTTGGTGGCCATCTTCCAGGGTACAGAGCGCGACACCGGGCTGGACCTGAGCCTGCTCAACGAGATCGCCCAATACTTCCGCGGCGTCCGCACGGAACAACTGGCCCAGTTTGAGACCGGCCTGGAGACCGCCGACATCCGCGTGCTGCTGTTCCAGATTCCGGGCGGCATGTTGTCCAACCTGGTGAACCAGTTGCGCCAGCAGGGCGCGGAGAACCGTTACGAGGACGTGCTCAAGGAACTGCCGCGAGTGCGCGAGGACATGGGATTCCCGCCCCTGGTCACGCCCACCAGCCAGATCGTAGGCACGCAAGCCGTGGTGAACGTTCTCACCGGCGAACGCTACAAGATCATTTCCAAGGAAGTCAAGGATTACTGCCGTGGCCTGTACGGGCGTCCGCCCGCGCCAATCAATCCCGACCTGATCAAGAAGGCCGTCGGAGACGAAGAACTGATCACCGTCCGCCCGGCGGATATGCTCGAGCCAGGTCTGGAGGCAGCCAGAGAGGAAATCGGCGACCTGGCCGAGAGCGAGGAGGATGTGATTTCTTACGCCCTCTTCCCCCAGCAAGCGCGCGAGTTCTTTGAGCTGCGCCGGGCTGGCAAGGTTGCGCCCATTGAGGAGCCGCGCATCTTCCCCGCCAAACCCGCGGCGGCAGCGGCCCCGCAGACCGCGCCAACCGCCATCGCCCCCGCACGGCCCACTCGACCCCAGCCGAATTACTCCCTGTGGAAGCTGGCGAATCGGGTGCAGAACAGACGCTAGGCATATCCCTGGGCCGGTCGCCGGATTGACCCAGGCATCATAGAAGAGGTGAACACTGTGTGGGAACAAATTTGGCCCAATTTCCAGATGGGGCTACAGGTAACGGCCATTGGCATGGCGCTGGTGTTCATTGCGCTGATCATCGTCATGCTTGCCATTCGGCTGCTAGACCGCCTGTTCAGGCCCGAATCTGAGAAGGCTGCCGTCGCGTCGGTGCGTACAACCACCGGCATGACTGCGACAGTTGCCGTGGCCCCGTCTGCTGCCCAGGCGACTGCCGCCCAACCCGGCGCTGGAAATCTCGCTGATGAGGCTACGGCCATTGCGCTGGCAATCGTGCTGGAACAGCGAAAGCAAATGCAGGCGCGTAAACCAGTTCAGCAACCCGCCGAGGACGACGACTATGAGGTCGTCGGCGAAGTAATCACCGTGACAACCATTGACCCTGGCTCCGGCGTGTGGAGCGGCCAGGGCCGGTTGAACGCAATGCACTAGTGGAGGCGATTCGTGAGCACCTATGAGATAACTGTCAACGGGAACAAGTACACCATCGAGGTCGGGGATGTCTCTGGTCCGTCGGTGGAAGTCGTGGTGAACGGCCAGCGGCGAACGGTGGACTTTCGCGAGGCCCAGAATGTGCCTGCTGCACCAGCGCCCGCGCCAGCAGCGGCGGCTCCTGCCCCCGCACCTCAGCCTGCGCCAGAGCCAGAACCGGCTCCCCAGGCTACCCCGGCAGGCTCTGTGGACGGCACGGTTGTCAAGGCCCCTATGCCTGGCAAGATCCTCTCTGTCCGGGTCAACGTGGGCGACACGGTTTCCGAAGGGGATACAGTCTGCACGCTCGAAGCCATGAAAATGGAAATGCCCATCAGCGCGACCGCCGGTGGCACGGTGAAGGCCATCCACATCAACGTGGGTGACAACGTGGCAAACGACGATCCCCTGGTCACAGTCGGTTAGGCAGGGAAAAACGTCATGGATCTCAGTCAACTCAATGAACTATTGGTTGGTTTTCAAGGTCTGACCATCCAGCGGCTAATTATGATGATAGTGGGCGGGGTGCTCATCTGGCTAGCCATCAAATACGAGTACGAGCCGCTGCTGCTGCTGCCCATTGGCTTGGGCGCCGTGTTGGCCAACATCCCCGGCACGGGCCTGCTTGACGAGGGCGGCCTCCTGAAGGTACTCTATGACGCGGGGATCGAGAACGAGCTTTTCCCCAGCCTCGTCTTTATCGGCATCGGCGCTATGACCGACTTTGGCCCGCTGCTGGAAAACCCCAAATACATGCTCTTTGGCGCAGCAGCCCAGTTTGGCATTTTTGGCACGCTGCTGCTGGCTACGCTGGCAGGCTTTAACATCAATCAGGCGGCCTCCATCGGCATCATCGGCGCGGCAGATGGCCCAACGTCCATCTTTGTCGCCTCCGAGTTGGCCCCGGACCTGGTTGGCCCCATCACCGTGGCGGCATATTCCTATATGTCTCTGGTTCCCATCATCCAGCCACCGGTAATGAAGCTGCTGACCACTCGCGAGGAGCGCCGGATTCGCATGCCCTATACGTCGCGCCCCGTTTCCAAGGTGACGCGCATCGTCTTCCCCATCATGGTTACGGTCATCACCGGCATCCTCGTGCCCAAGGCTGTGGCCCTGATCGGCATGCTCATGTTCGGCAACCTGGTGCGTGAGGCGGGCGTAGTCCAGCGCATCAGCAACGCGGCGCAGAACGAAATCGCCAACATCGTGACCACGTTCTTGGGCGTCACCATCGGCTCGACGATGGTTGGCGAAAAGTTCCTGAACTGGCAGACCATGCTCATCATCGGCATGGGCCTGCTCGCTTTCGCCATGGATACGGCGGCTGGCGTGCTGTTTGGCAAGTTCATGAACTATTTGTCTGGCGGCAAGATCAACCCGCTGCTGGGAGGGTGCGGCATTTCGGCTTTTCCCATGTCGGCGCGTGTGGTGCAAAAGCTGGGGCACGATGAGGACTATTCCAACTTTTTGCTGATGCACGCTATGGCCTCCAATACATCGGGGCAGATCGCCTCTGTGTTGGCGGGTGGTGTGGTGTTGGCTCTGCTTTCTACCAGCGTCTAGTCTTCCAACCTCATACCTGACCAAGAGATGCCGAGCGCGACCCCCGTGGTCTCGTTCGGCATCTTGCGTTAGGGGGTGTTGGCGAGGGGTTCCTGTAGCTATTTACCTGGCTTTTCCGTGACAACCACATATTAGCGCCATTGGGCATCTCGCTGGCTATTGACGAGATAGAGCGGCATGTGGCATACTGGCGGCATAGTGGTCGTTCGCAGAGCTGGAGGCTATCTTGCGCGACGACTTGACCCACGTTGGCGAGCAATATCACCGCCTGGTTGATTGCCTGCTCGCCCGTGAAATAGACCCCTACTCCGCCGCGCGCGGAACAATGCGCCAGGTCATCGTAGAACGCGCCTCATTCTTGACCGTAGCAGTCCGGCCCACCGGGCTTTACGACCAACTCACTTTTGGTGACAGCAGCGCAGCGATAT
>JAAYXX010000519.1 GCA_012515695.1 Chloroflexota bacterium | reverse complement strand
GCTGATCCTTCAGAACAGGGCAGACCGCGCCGCCGAGATATTGGGCGAGATTGTGCAGAACAACCCCACTGCAATCGGCTCCACCCGCTATGCCTACGCGATGGCCCTGCAAAAAGCGGGACAAGGCGCGGAGGCGTTGGAGCAGTATCGCCAGGCAGCGCAAGAGAAACTAAAATGGCCGGATAATTTGATGGTGCGCTGGCACCTGCTGTGGCTCAACCCCGTGTCGCGCTATGTGCTGATCGGCGTGGTGCTGGCGGCGGTGCTGCTCTGGCTGTTGTTGGCCCAGCCTTCCCCTCAAGTGCTTACGTTTGTGGCCTTGTTGGTTGTATTGCTGGTGTTGCAGCGGTTTTACAATCGGCGACGGCGCTAAAGCGGTTCACACGAGGCCGTTTTCTGGCTTTTGTCGCAGCGATCATATAGACAGATACATTTGCTTTTTACGTCCTTTTACCTAAAATTTACGCCTCCTGGTGCCCTTGGGTTCGTTGGCTATTGCCACGATACACATAGTGTGCTATACTTGGGTGCGTAGGTGTAAGGGCAGACGGCCCCAATGGACAGGAGGAAGCAATGGTCAAAAGACGCGTTGCCTTGATAGTTGTGGTATCAATACTGCTTCTATGCACTCTTGGAAGTAATTTTGCGTTGGGGGTCGGCGCTGAGGAGGCGCTGTACCATACGGTGCGGTTCGGTGAAACCTTGACCGGGATTGCTCGCATGTACGGCGTCACGGTTGATGCATTGATGGAAGCGAACAGTATCACCAACCCCAACTTGATTTTCGCGGGTCAGCGGTTGCTCATCCCCATCCCGGCGGATGAGATCGTGGTGCATGTGGTTGCCGCTGGGGAAACCCTCACGGGCATCGCCATGCGCTACGGTGTGACCGTTCAGGCTATCGTCATGCGAAACGGAATCACGAACCCCAACCTGATCTTTGTGGGACAGCGGTTGATTATCCCCGGTGGCAGCCAGGGCGAACCTACGCCGGAACCGGAAGCGCCTGGCGTACAGGAAGCCATTGTCATCACCAGCCCTGATCCTGATGCTGCGATTTCCAGCCCGGTTACCATTACCGGATGGGGCAGCGGGTTCGAGAACACGCTGGCAGTTGACATTATGGACGCCGAAGGGAACACCATCGGTCAGGGATTTGTGCTCGTGGACGCCGAGCTTGGGCAGTATGGCCCCTTCACCGGCGAGGTCGAGTTCGAGATGCCCGCAGAGGCGCAGCTCGGCCGCGTGCAGGTGTATACCATCAGCCCGCGAGACGGCGCTATTGAGCATCTGGCCTCTGTTACGGTCAACCTACAGCCCTCCTGAGCACCGACGTGAAGCGAATGCAAAAGCCGGTCCCCTACGGACCGGCTTTTGTCTTTCCAACCTTGATGCTATCGCCCTGGCTGCCAACTGCGCGCCGAGGGCAGCCCCGACGCTTTCTCTGCGGCTCGCACTGCGTTCAGGATAGCCAGCGTGGTGGCTTCGGCGGCCATGTCGCTGACTAGTGCCTGATGAGCGCGCACCTTGCCGGTTGACAGCCCGAAAATGGCATCCCCATCGTACAGGCTGTGCGAGGGGCGCACCGCCCGCGCCAGACCGTCGTGGGCGGCCCACGCCAGTTCGTTGGTCTGGGCCACGTCGAGCTGGGCGTTGGTGGCGACCACTCCGATGACCGTGTTCTTGAAGGCCATCACGTTCCGCACAATCATGTGGCGCATGGCCTGGGCTGTGTCCAGGAACCCGTCGCCTGCCAGATTGCGCGCCCCGGCGATGATCTGCCCGCTGGCCGGGTCTATCACATCGCCAAAGGCGTTCACTGCCATCAACGCGGCCACGATCAGGTGACCGGCCCGCACGCTGGCCTGCCCCAGTCCCCCCTTCATCGCCTTGCCTATGCCCATCAGCTTGCCCACCGTCGCGCCCGTTCCCGCGCCAACGTTGCCCTGGCTTTGGTCCTTGCTGTTCGCCGCCTGGCAGGCTGCATAGCCCATTGTTGCGTCGGGCCGAACGGCGGAATCGCCGATGCCCAGGTCGAACAGGACAGCTCCCGGCACGATGGGAACCCGCACGCCCCCCGCGTCATAGCCAATGCCGTGCTCTTCCAGGTAGCGCATGACGCCATCGGCGGCGGCCAGCCCAAAGGCGCTCCCGCCGGTGAGCAGGATACCGTGCGCCTTTTCTACCAGGGTGGCCGGGCGCAGCAGGTCCGTCTCTCGCGTGCCGGGGGCCAGACCGCGCACCACGCCCCCCGCGATGGCCCCTTCCCTGGCAAGCACCACTGTGCAGCCGGTCCAGGTGATGAGGTTGGTGGCGTGGCCCACTTCAAGGCCCGGCACATCCGTCAGCGCGCCGGGCGCTAACTCTGTGCTGTGGTTGGCTTCACTCATACCGCTCCCTCCATATCGCGGCCACCCGGTTCACGACCTGCTCGGCCACCTGGAACTTGGTCATCAAGGGGAGGGTGTGCGCCTCGCCATCGGGGGTGAGCAGGATAACGCGGTTGGTGTCCACCCCGAACCCGCTGTCTGTCGCAGAGACATCGTTGGCGACCATCAGGTCTAGCTTTTTGCGAGCCAGCTTGTCGCGGGCGTTGGTCAGCAGGTTTTCCGTCTCGGCGGCAAACCCCACCACTAGCCCCGGCATGCCGTCAGTGCGCGCCTGGGCCACGGCGTTCAGAATGTCCACCGTCCGCTCTAGTTGCAGCGTCATCCCGCCGTCGCCCTTTTTGATCTTTTGCTCGGCCATAGCTGCCGGGCGGTAATCGGCCACCGCAGCGGCCATGATGAGGATATCCGTCTGCTGGCGGAGGGCCATCACGGCCTCGTGCATCTCGGCGGCTGTGCGTACCGAGACCATTTCCGTGCCATAGATGGCGGGCAGGCAGGTGGGCGCGCTGATGAGCGTTACGCGGGCGCCTGCGTCGCGGGCGGCTTCGGCCAGAGCATAGCCCATACGCCCCGACGAGCGGTTGGTGATGTGGCGCACGGGATCGATGGGTTCCTGCGTGCCTCCCGCCGTGATCGCCACCCGCCGCCCGGCCAGCGGCCCATTGCGCCCCAACGTCTGGCGAATGGCGGCCAGGATTTCTTCTGTGTCCACCAGCCGCCCGGCCCCAACGCGCCCGGAAGCCAGGCGGCCCTGGCCCGGCCCTACGATGCACGCCCCGCGTTGGCGCAAGGTCTCGGTGTTTTGCTGCGTAATGGGGTTGGCCCACATATCGGCGTCCATTGCAGGCGCGATCACCAGCGGCGCGGTGGTCGCCAACACGGTACTCGTCAGCAGGTTGTCCGCCAGCCCAAACGCCAGCTTGGCGATGGTGTTGGCGGTGGCCGGGGCGATTACCAGCGCGTCCGCCTTTTGCGATAGCGAGATATGGGCCATGTCCACGTCGCGCAGCAGTTGGAACATATCCAGCGCGACGGGTCGCTTGGTGAGGGTTTGGAAGGGCAGGGGGGTGACAAAATGGGTGGCCGCCTCGGTCATGATCACGTCTACCCCCGCGCCCGCCTGCACCAGCTTGCTGCACAGGTCTACCGCCTTGTAGCAGGCAATGCCCCCCGTTACGCCCAGCACAATGTTAGCACCTTGCAGTATCATACGGCCCCCTCGTTCAACTCGTAAATGATCCGCAGCCCCTTGAGCGTGAGCCACGGTTCAACGCTCTCGATAACATCCGTCTCGCGGGCAATCACCTCGGCCAGCCCGCCGGTGGCGATCACGCGCATATCCGCGCCCAGCTCTTGCCGAAAGCGGCTTACCATCCCCTCGACCAGCCCCACATAGCCGAACAGAATGCCCGACCGCATGGCCTCCACCGTGTTTGCGCCGATGGCGTTCTGCGGGCGTTGCAGGTCGATGCGGGGCAGCTTGGCGGTGCGCTGGAACAACGCCTCTGCCGACAGCCGGATGCCCGGCGCAATGGCGCCGCCCAGGTATTCGCCCCTGGCCGAGATGGCGTCGAACGTGGTGGCCGTGCCAAAATCCACGATACAGGCCGGGCCGCCGTAGGTGCGAAAGCCTGCCACGGCGTTGACGATCCGGTCAGCCCCCACGTCGCGGGGCGCGTCGTAGCGGATGGGCACGCCGGTTTTGACCCCGGCCCCCACCACCAACGGCTCGACGCCGATGTATTCCTCCAGCATCTCCAGAATGGTGTCCGTGACGGGGGGGACCACGCTCGCCAGGGCGATGCCGGTGATGTCCTTGATCTTGACCCCGTTGCGGCCCAGCAGGTTCAGCAGCAGAATGCCGTATTCATCGGGCATCTTGCGATGGTCGGTGCTGATCCGCCAGTGGGTGAGCAATTCGGGGCCGCGATATAGCCCCAACACCATGTTGGTATTCCCGATATCTACACACAACAGCATAGCTCGCCTCCTCCGTTTGCCTTACCCGGCCCGCCGGGTCGTCTCTGTGGTCAGCCGCGAGCGGCGGCTCTTTTGGCCGATTTGGCGCACAGCGGTCACCACCGCGACGACGACCACGGCGGCCACGATCACTTCGGGGATGCCATGCATCAGCCCGATGGCCCACGCCGCTTCGGCTGTCATATACCCGCGCAAGACGCCCATGCCGAGCACCAACACCGTGTTGGTCAGCGTGCCCACGGTGGCCGAGATAGCCAGCCCCACGACCTGCACGTCCTCGCGCTGCATCCACAGATAGAGCAAGACGGTGATGGCAATCGACAGCAGCCCCACCACGATGCCCAGCCACAGGATATTGCGTATCGTCTGGTAGCTAAAGGCCATCAGCAGCACAAACATCACGGCTACCATGCCATACAGCACTTGCTTGCGCGCGTGGCGCAGGGCTGCAAAGGTGAATGCGGCGGTCACGCCGATAAACAGGCGCGGCAAGACGGCGACCAGCGGGTCTTTGAACATGGGCACGGTGGCGCTCATAAAGCTGCCGAACCCAAAGCCCAGCCCGACGATCAGCCCCACCAGCGACCCCTCCAGAATGCCCCCGAGAATGGCGGGGACGTGGGCGATGGTGGCGTGGGCTGCGGGCGTGGGCACCGGAATCATCCCGATGCGCGTCAGCGTGAGCAGCAGGGTGATCGCCAGCAACAGCCCGGCGGTGATAATCCGACGAATACCACGATCATCAGATGTCATGTGAGTTCCTTTCTGTATGAAAATTATCTACTTCGGTAACCCGACGCCATCTCGTAGGCAGTTGAAACTGCACCAACCATTGCGTGCCAACAAGTTGGCTCAGCCGCCCTTCGGCGGCTGCAGATCAGCCCACGGAGGTGGGCGCGCCAGCAAGCTGGCGACGCAAAGGTTGCCGCGGTTTATGAAGATTTACCATTTAATTCAGTAACCCGCCGTGCCATCTCATAGGCAGTTGAAACTGCACCAACCGTTGCAAAGCCGCCCTTCGGCTGGGAAGCGAACCTGCGTAGGCAGGTGCGCCAGCAAGCTGGCGAGGCAACGGTTGCCGCGATTTTAATCGCCCATCCTAATGGCTGTTGCCGAACCATTTTCCCAACTTGTGCAATTGTTACTAAGGATGTTCAGATCCCCATGCGTTGCGCGGCGATGGCACCCACCAGCAACAGCGCCGACGCAATCAACGCGACATAATCCATTTTGGCGAATCGCAACTCGCTCAAATGCGTGCGCCCCTTGCCCCCCTGATAGCAGCGGGCCTGCATCGCCATGATCATTTCCTCCGAGCGGCGATAGACGTCCACGAACAGCGGCACGACCAGCGCGGCCAATTGCCGGGCATTGCGCGCCAATCGCCAACGGCTCTGGGCCTGATGGCTCACCCCACGGGAAGCCTGTGCCTGGCCGATGGATTCCAGTTGCTCCCCCAGGATGGGCAGGAATCGCAGGGCAATAGCGGCGGTCAGGGCCAGTTCGTGGCCGGGCAGCCCGATGGCGCTCAACGGGCGCAGCAGGCTTTCCATGCCGTGGGTCAGCGCGCCGGTGGTGGTCGTGTTGGTCAGCAGGCTGGTGAGGAACACCAGGTCTACAAAGCGCATTAGCGACACGATCACCATGCGCACGCCCGCGTTGGTAATATGCACCGGTCCCCAGTCCAGCAGGACGCGCACCGCGCTATCCGAGCCGCCGGTGTAAAAGAGCAGTTGCAGCAAGGCCAGCACGACGATCACCGGCAACGCGGGCGCAACGCTCGACAGGATATAGCGCGGCGATAGGCGGGCCGCCAACACCAGCGTCAACACCAGCCCCAGCATGAACAGGTTGGCAAGGTAGCCGGTGATGATCACCACAACCAGGGTCAACAGGCCAAAGGCCACCAGCTTGGCCCGTGGGTCTAGCCGGTGGATAGGCGACTCGACGGGGATATACTGGCCGATAGCCAGATGCCTCAGCGCGTCATAGCTTGCCATATCGCCTCCTCCGCTTCGGCCACGGTGATGGCCCCCAGGTCTACCGCCAGCCCGGCTGCGTGCAATGCGTGGACGATCTCCCCGGCGGCGGGCAGGTCCAGGCCATAGGCCGCGATCCGCTGCCTATCGGCGAACACCTCCCGCGTGAAGCCCTGGGCAAGCGTTTGCCCCTCGTACAACACAGTAACCCGGTCGGCCAACTCGGCCACTTCGTCCATGTCGTTGGACACGAGCAGGATGGTCAACCCCTCCTCGTCGCGCAGATGGCGCAGCAGGCGGTGTATCTCCCGGCGGCCACGGGGGTCCAGCCCGGCGGTGGCCTCGTCCAGCGCCAACAGTCGCGGGCGCATCGCCAGCACCCCGGCGAGGGCCGCCCGGCGCATTTCCCCGCCGCTCAGGGAAAAGGTGGGGCGGTCTACAAAGGTGTCGAAATCCAGCCCGACGATCTGCATTGCCCAGCGCACCGTCTCGGTCACCTGCTCGTGCGATAGCCCTTGTTGGCGCGGGCCGTAGGCGATGTCGTCCCCCACAAAGCGCTCGAATAGCTGTTGGTGGGGATATTGGAACACCAGCCCCACCTGCTGCCGCAGGGTCACGATGTCGCTGTGTGGGTCGCCGGTGTCCTGCCCGAACACGCGCACATGGCCGGTGGCGTGGGGGCGCAACAGGCCATTGATAAAGTGCAGCAGGGTAGACTTGCCCGCCCCGCTGGGGCCGACCAGCGCCGCGATTTCGCCCTGATACACGCTCAACTCGGCGCCCCGCAAGGCCACCGTCGCCAGGGGCGTATTGGCAAGATAGACATGCTGCACGTCGCGCAATTCCGCGATAAGGGTCATGCGGGCGCTCCCTTCCGTGCCAGATGGCGCACCAGGTCTTGCGGGGTGAGCAGGCCCGGCGGCAGGTTCAGGCCGCGCTGGCGCAGCCCACGGGCGATGGCGGCGGCGGGGGGCAGGTCCAGCCCCAGCCGATCCAGCGTCTCGTATTGGGCAAACACCTCGCGGGGCGTGCCTTGCAGGGCAATCTGCCCCCGCTCCATGACGATGATCCGGTCGGCGGGCACTACTTCGTCCATAAAGTGGGTGATGGCGACAATCGCCAGCCCATCCTGGTGCAAGGTTGACAGCAGGGCCAGCACGCTGCGCCGAGAAGCCGGGTCGAGCATGGCGGTGGACTCGTCCAGCACGAGGCAGGCGGGGGCCATGGCGAGCGTGGCGGCAATCGCCAGGCGTGCCTTTTGCCCTGCCGAGAGATGCCGGGGGTTGTGCTGGCGCCATTGCCATAGCTGGGTAGCCAGCAGGGCGTCATCCACCCGGCGGCGCAGTTCGTCGCGGGGCACGCCCAGGTTTTCCGGCCCAAAAGCCACCTCGTCTTCGACCATTGTGGTGACGAACTGGTTGTCGGGGTTCTGGAACACCATGCCCACCTGGGTGCGAATGGGAATCAGGGCGTCAGCGTTGCGGGTAGATTGGTCGCCCACGAACACATCGCCCTCGGTAGGGGGCAGCAGCCCGTTCAGGCACTTGGCCAGGGTGGACTTGCCAGAGCCGTTATGCCCGACGATAGCCAGGTATTCCCCGCGCGCGATGGTCAGGTTGATCTGGCGCAGGGCAGGGATGGGCGCGTTCGTCTGGGCGTTATAGGTGTAGGATAGGTTTTCGATGCGGATAAAAGGTTGGTCCATGATAGGCTCCCGAAACGAAAAAACCTCGCGCCACCGGGACGCGAGGTTGATACAGCACAGATGAAAGAGATGGGGCCTATCAAGGGCCGGTCTCTCGAATATCATGCCGTCTCGGTCGCGGGGCGATCCAAGCGGTGTATTGTTGGTGCAAATGGAAAGAATCGGCGCCATCTTTGGTCGCCGTCGAAATTATTGTAGCACAATCGGGGGGCGAGTTCAAGTACGGGATATTATGCCGGCTGGAAGCCGGCGGTCCAATTATACGGCGCGCCATCGGCATAGGCAGTTAAAACTGCACCAACGGTTGCCGCGATTTCAACCGCCCATCTAATGGCCGTCCTCAGCAATCTCATAGACCCCTGGCGAATACTCTTCCTCGATGATCCCGTTCAGCCAATGGAAAATCACCTGGTTGAGCAAGGGCAGGTTGTCTACCTGGCAATGCGCTGCGCCCCCCTCCTCAGCGGTCAGGATCGCCAGCTTTTTGAGCGGGTGAGGCAGCAGGGCGTAACAGGCGCGGGCTTGCTCCAGCGTTACCTGGGCCTCGTATTCCCCTGCCATGCACAGCGTAGGGCAGCCGATGAGGGAACAGTCGGCGCGGGCGTAGCGCATAAACTCATAGCCTTTGACCAGCCGCCTCGTGATGTTCCGCAGGTTCACGCCGAACCGCCAGGCTACCTGCTGGAATATCACCTGTGCTACAGGGTCGTCTTTGCCGTGGCCCAATCGCTGCTGGGCGAGCGCCGAGGAAAACATATTATGCGTGGCGGGGTTGGCGATCGTTGCCCGGAGGCGGTCTTCGAATTGCGCGGCGCGCAGGACGATGTGCCCGCCCCAGCTAAAGCCGAACAGGGCCAGGCGTTGCGGGTCGATTTCGGGGCGCGCAAGGGCGTATTCTACCACCGCCTGCACAGGGGTTTCCGAGCGGGCTTCCAGGAATAGCCCTTGTTCGGGGTTCATCCCCTGGCCGGGCAAGTCCACCGTCAGCACGTGATATCCCTGCTGGATGGCCGCCGGGCCGGACAGCAGGTAGCAATCTTCGGCAAAGGTCTCGATGCCGCCGATGATGAGCAACGTGGGGCGCGGGCGGGCGCTATGTTGCGCGGTCTGGAAATAGCCCGCCAACTCTCGCCCTTGATAGGGCACGTGGATGGCCTCGATGGGAGGATCGGTCAGCGCCGCCGCCTGCCGGAAACAGGCCTGCATCTTTTGCCACGTTTCTCGAAAGGCGGGGTCGGCGGGGTGCATGATGAACAGGGGGGCGCGGTAATAGGTGCAGGCTCGCAGATAGGCGCGTCTGGCGGATTCCAGGTCGCCCGCGCGCGTAGCGTTCTCCGCCGTTTCCTCTACCTGCTCGGCCAGACGGCGCCACTCTCTCTGCCAACTCTGGGGGTCGCCGTCGGCTATGCGCGCAGCTATATCCATACATTCCCCGGCTTCACTGGCCCCCCAGGCTTCTCGGCCCAAGATCCAGGACAAATAGTAATCCATGTCCCGGTGATCAAAATGAACCCTGGTCTGACTACGCTGGGCCATGGCCTGTTTGCTCACCATGCAGACGCTCCTTTTGTCGTTACTGCACAAAGGACAATCAGACAAATTGCATGATACCCATGACAATGTAAGGAATCAAATCGTTGCGCGCTGTAGAGCCTGCAACCGCGCGCCCACGGGCCTATAGTGGGCGATCTTTATGACAGTTTATACAGTTTTACACTATATTCACCCTAAAGGGCGAAAAGTGTGCTATAATCAGCGGGTAGTAGCCAGTGATTGCGAGAGGCGTAGCTTGGCTCTGCGCGTGGCAGTCATCAATGTGGAGGAAAACTAATGCGATACGAGATTCATGGCGATGTGTTACCCTCGGTGGATGTCTGGCTGGACAAAGGGGAGTCGGTGTATACGGAACGGGGCGGTATGGCCTGGATGAAGGGCGATATCGACATGAACACCAACACCCGTGGCGGACTGTTGGCTGGACTTGGGCGCGCTTTGGCAGGCGAGTCTCTCTTTATGACCACTTACACCAGTAAGGGCGATCAGGCGCTGGTTACTTTTACCCCCGAGGCCCCTGGCCGGATTCTGGGGATCGAGCTGGCGGCGGGCCAGTCGTTGATCTGCCAGAAGGACGCTTTCATGGCCGCGCAAGAGGGCGTCAAGATGGAGATTGCCTTCAGCAAGCGGCTGGGCGCGGGCTTTTTCGGCGGCGAGGGCTTTATCCTGCAAAGAATTACCGGGCCGGGCGTGGTCTGGCTGGAAATCGCGGGTGACGTACGCGAGTATGATCTCGCTTCGGGCGAGGTTATGCGTATTGATCCGGGCCATATTGCGATGTATGACGATGGCGTGGATTATTCCATCGAGACGGTGCGCGGGGTAAAGAATGTGTTGTTTGGCGGCGAAGGGCTGTTCCTCGCAACCCTGCGTGGCCCCGGCAGAATCTGGTTGCAGACGATGCCGCTCAATAACCTGGCGGCCAAGATCGCGCAGTATATCCCAAGTAAGGGCTGATTACCCTCCCGGGTTGTCTTCCTCATCAGGGGCGCGGTGCGCTATCCCTTCGATAGCGCACCGCGTCGCCGTTATCTATACCCCTGCAATGCCAGATAGGGCAGCGCCTCTTCCCATGTGTCCGCCAGGATCAGATAGTAGGTGAACTCGCGTACGGCGTTGGCCGCCAGGCGCACCTGCTCGCCTGCTTCCAGGCTGCGCCCGAATCGGCCCGCGTCTCGTGGGACCACGTCGGCCTGCTGGCTCACCAGCAACAACGTGCGGCCTGTGGCCGGGTTGGTGAGCGCGCCCCAGGTCTTGTGTCCGAAAAGGGCGGTCCAGGGCGTCGGGTGGCGGGTAATGCCCTCGCCTCTCAAGATCAGGTCTTCCGGGTGCGCCCCCAGGCGACCCGCCACGTTGCAGCCCATACGCACTTGCTGCTCCACTGCCCGAAGGTTATGCAGGCGGTAGACCAGCCGCAGCAGGCGCGATTCGCCCACCGTGGTGATGTCCAGCTCGACGACGAAATCGTGCGCCAACTGCGAGCTAGAGCGGGCACGCAGGCGCACGCCCTGCCACAGCAGGCTGCGAGAGTCTGCCGCTTGCAGGGGGTCCGCCTCGGCCACGTCGCGGTGCAGCAGCCCCTCCCAGAGAAAGCGGTCTGCCGGTATTAGCAGGGCGTGGATGCCCCCGAACCAGGGGTATTGATAGGCGAACCCTTGTGGTTGGGGAAAGTAGCTGAACAACTGATTTTCGCCGTCCAGGTTCCAGGCAACGACGCTGGGGCCGAACCCTGGCGCGACGACAAACTCGCTGACGCCGTTGTGGATCGTCCAGACGGGCTGCCCGTGCTGCTCGGCGGGCGCAACCCGCACGGGGGCTGGCGTGCCTGCGCGCACCACGTGGAACGGGTGCGTCTCGTCGGATAGCTCGGTGGTCAGCCGGGCGTGACCCTGGTAGACGCCGGGCCGCCCTGGCGGTAGTTGCAGGGCGATGTCTTGCGTGATGGCCTTCCCGCGCACCAGCCCCGCGACGCTGATCGCGTTCGGCTCGGCCACCAGCCCGCCCTCGGTCTGTAGCTCGACGCGGCCATTCTCCGCTCGCAGCGACGCCGAATCCACCACCAGCCGGGTCTGCGCTCGATCCTCCACCGTCACCAGGACAGAGGGTTCCAGCCGGGCCAGCAGAGGCGGGCGCGGGGTCGGTTCTTCTGCGGGGATGGGTTTGCCCATCCAGGCCAGCAGGGCGCGCCGGGCGGCTTGCCAACCGCCACGTTGGACACACAGCCCCAGGCGAAACGGCTGGGAACGCTGCCCCGGCTCCAGGGAACACGTGCCCGTGTACAGGTCCACGCTCCGCCCGACAGCGATCCGCTCGATGGGGCCATCCCATGCCGCGCCCGTCACCGTTCCGTCGGATTCCAGCGCCAGCCACGGTTCGGCATACGCCTGTGGGTTGTCAGGGGCGTCCTGCCAGCCATGCGGATAGCGCCCCGTGTCGCTGCGTATCAGTCCCATTGTCAGGGGCAGGGTGATCTGGTGACGGTCCAGGGATGAAGCGCCGAGTGAGTACATCCAACGCGCATGCTGCGTCTCTCGCCCGCGATTTTCCAGGTAGCAGTTCAAGCTGCTCAGGCCGGTGGGGGAAAGCGTGAATTCCTGGCATAGCATCAGCCCCGGTCGCTGCCTGGCGGTGGCTTCCAGGCGCACCGTGGCCCGGCCTGCGCGCTCGGTCAGGGTGAGCGTGCCGGGGGCGAACTCGGGCGAGAAGTAGGGCAGGCCTACCTCGGCCTCTACCTCCAGCAGCAGGCGGTCCGCGGTCTTGTCCACGATGCGGATGGCGTTGCTCTCTGCGTTCACGGTCACGCGCAAGGCGTCCGTCTCCAGGCGCGCGCTCTGCGCCGTCTGGTGGGCCAGCATCCCGCCCGCCGCCAGACTGAACAAGGTCAATGTCTCGGCCAGGGGCGGCACGCCCTCTTGATCCACACACTCGACGCGCACGGGCAGGGCATAGACCCCTTCGCGTTCCGCCGTTAGCGTCAGGGGGAGGGTGGCCTGTCCACGGGCGGGCAGTTTGATCTCGGCCTGAAGGGGCGTTACCGTCAGCCCTTCCGGCGGGACGACCAGCACGGCCAGCGTGGCCGGAGCGTCTAACTCGCTATAGAGCTGAAGGTTTAGCGGGAAAGCGGCGCCAGGCGTACTGGCAGCGCCAGGCGTACTGGCGGCGCCAGACATACTGGCGGCGTCAGGCATAATTGTGATCTCGGCGGGGGCCGTGTCCAGGCGCAACGGGCGGCGGGGGCGCACGCCGGAAAACAGGCTCACTTCCTGGCCGTTCAGCCGAAACACCGAGCGAATGGCGGGGGCGGTGGCATCGCCCACGCTGCGGGGCGCGTCGTCGGCCACGCGCACCGGCACGTCTTGCTCCACCGTCTGGCCGGGCGGCACGTCAAAGGCGTCCCGATGGTCGGCGCGCAGGCCGTCGCCCCCCGCCGTATGCGCGATTACCGATAGTGGTTGTTCCCCCTTGTTGATCACTCGCCAGCGCAGGTTGATGGTGCTGCCTGTGAGGGGTTCGGGGTTGTCTACCAGGGCCGCAATCTGGACGGCGTCGGTCTCGGCGGCCATTGGCGCGCGCGCCTCGCGATCAATCCAGATGGTCAGCGCCTCGCCGTCTGCCTCCCAGTGCTGGCGAAAGACCGGAATGCCTTCCCAACGCTCGTCGCTCATCCCGTGGGTCATGTCGGGTTGGTAGGATTCGTACCAGTCGTGACGCTGGAAAAAGGGCTGGGCCAGCGGGAATTGCAGCGCCCCCGGAATGAAATTCTCCATACGCACCGAAGTATCCGGCGCCCAAAAGTGCCCGGTCTTTTTATAGACGCGCACAGCCTTGAAATTGGCCGACCAGGTGCGCAGGGTTTGACGCTGCCAGCCCTCTTGCACAGAGCGCTCGATGGTGGCCTGGAGCAGCTTGCGGCCAATGCTGCGCCCCTGATAGCCGGGGGCGACGTTGAGCACAGCGACATAGCCTTCGCCAGCGGGTCGCTCCATGAAGGTGCAATAGCCCGCGATCTTGTCATCTACCTCGGCCACCAACACCAGCAGGTAAGGGTGGCTTTCGGTGACCCATGCGCGGGCTTGCGCGGCGGTCATGGGCACGCCCCAACTCATCGGGTTGGGCCATTCCTTGTCGCTGGCGTTCCACATGGCCGCCAACTGTTCTGCATCCCTGTCTATATCAACTGGCCGAATGATTACCTCTGGCATTGTCCTTCCTCCAACTCTTGCGCGACGGCAACCGAAGGATTATAGCCTATTCGTGCCAATTGGTCGAACGCGCCGGGCTGTTGGTAGAAGCGTGACGGCTGGCATTTGGCCGCAGACTCTTCTTGTTGTAAGATGCCATGTGCTTAGAATCCAGGCTCCTGCTTGTGATCCAGGACGCAACCCCTGGCATGTGCGGGTGTTGTATCAGACAAGCCAGGCACGGGCCTGTGCTCGCGAGTCCTTGCCCGAAAACTGAGGAGGAGGGTTTCATGTCATCTATCGCGCTGGTCACTGACAGCACGGCCAGTCTACCGGACGCATACGCCCGGCAACACAACGTTCGCGTCGTGCCCCTCTACATTAACATCGAAGGAACCAACTATCGGGATGGTGTGGACATTCAGCCTGAGGCGTTCTACGAACTGCTGCCACACGCGTCCACCCTGCCAACGACCTCCCAGCCCTCGGTGGGTGATTTTGTCGAGGTGTACCGCGCTCTGGCGGATGAGGGCGTTACAGAGATCATCTCCGTTCACCTGTCGGCAGGCATTAGTGGCACGGTGAACTCGGCCACGCTGGCAGCTCAGCAAGTGCCCCAGGTGCGGGTGGCGGTCGTAGATACGCGCTCGGCGGTGGTGGCGCAGATGCTCGCGGTGGAGGCCGGGGTTGCTGCCCGCGATGCGGGGGCGGATTTTGATCAGACGTTGGCAGCCATTCACCAGGTCATTGAGACGCAGCGGACGGTGTTCACGGTGGATAGCCTGGAATACCTGTACAAGGGCGGGCGTATTGGCGGGGCGGCGGCGCTGCTCGGCTCGCTGTTGCAGATCAAGCCCATGCTCTATTTTAACGAGGGCAAAATTGACGTGTTGGAGCGCATACGTCGGTCCAGCCGGGCGCTGACTCGAATGGTGGAATTGATGGGCAATTGGCTGGGGACAGATGTGCCTTTACGGGCCGTTGTCATGGAGACTGATAACCCGGAAGCTGTCGCGACGCTGGAGCAGTTGCTCCGCCAGCAGTTGAACATCGCCAGTTTTGACACCGTGTCCCTGACGCCGGTGATCGGCGCGCATGTGGGCAATGGCACGCTGGGCCTGTGTTGCTGCCCGATGGCCCTGCTTCAGCCCAGGATTGACGCATAGCGTCGCTACCGAAACGCGCGGAACCGTGAGGGTAGGCTGATCATGGGCGACGGCGATTGCCCCGCCTTTATATGGGCCGCTGACCGTTTGACCGAGGTTCCGTCTATTACTGTCAGAATGAACAGATCGTGAGAGCGCGTGTATGAGTAGAGTAATCAATACCGATAACCCTGGCAAGGTTCGCTCGCAGTTGCGGCGGACGATTGCCGAGATCCTTCGCCATCTGATGTTCAAGCGAGAAATCGACGAGGAAGCCAGGGACATGGCCGCGGCGCTGGTGTTTTCGCTGCGCGGCATCGCCCAAACCATCGACCAGACTGTAGAGGCGTGGGAGAACCGGGACTATTATCTAAAGGCGGACCGTTTTCGCCTGGAATGGGAATGGGTCTCACCGGCAGCCAGACGGCTCAAGGAAGTGGTGGTGCACAACCGCTGGGAGGAGCTACCGCGAGAACTGGCCGCCCTGGCCCCTCATTTCAGCGACATTCGCATCGCCAAGATGACCCGCCCGCCCGAAACGTGGAAGTCGAGCTATCGCCTGCTGATTGAGCAGGGGTAGGGGGGCGGGCGGCAGCTTGCCGAGCGGCAGTGTGCCGGGCGGTGGTAGGTCCAGCGGCGGCCGATTCCTTGCTGGTCACGCGGGCGTCTATCCATCTCAGGTGGAGGGAGTCTCGCCCTCTGCGCGCAAAGGTTCGGGCCAGGTGGGGGATGCTCCCCATAGCTCGGACCGTTCATTCAGGGTAAAGGCGCGTCGCGCTTCGGTGGTTTCGCGTACGTCTGCGCTTGTGTTCCAGGTAATCCAGTCCTCCAGGCTCGCGAACTCGTAGACTGTGACGACCTGCGAGTCGCCGATGAGCGGGCGATAGGCCCGAAGCTCGCTCAACCCCGGCGCGGCTAGCAGTCGGGGGACGGCAGATTGTGCCCACGCGGTATAAGCCTGTATTTTGTCCGGGTGAATGTTCCATCGGATTATCAACGTGATCATCCTGATGCTCTCCTCTCTAGGGCAGGTACATCTCGGGATGTAGGGGCGCGGGCACGATGGGAGACGGCCCCCACAGTTCCGAGACCTCGTTGAGCGTCATGGTCCGCCGTTCCTCCGTGACCTGGCGCACTGTTTCGTGCGCGCTCCATGCGGCCCACGCAGTCACATCCTTGAATTCGTAGGTTGTGACCACCTGTGCCGAGCCAGCAATTGGGCCATAGGCGCGAAGCTCGATCAACCCCGGAACTGCCACCAGCCGGGGGAATGCGCTCTTGGCCCAGGCTTCATATTCCTTGATCTTGTCCGGGTGAACATTCCATCTGATGACCTGAATCACTATCGTCTCTCTCCTTATGGTCAAAGCTCTGAAGGGAAGGCAACGCAGCGTCAGGCCAGTTCTCCACAGCGCGTCGGCGGGAGATGTGTGGCGTGTGGGTGGGTTAGGTGGGCGGGTTGTTCGCGCAAGGGTGAGGGTATCTCGGCAGAGGGTGTTGACCTGGCCAGGGGGGTAGTGCAAAGGTATTCAAGCAAGTGTAGTGTGGCTCAAATGGGGCAAGCTGTCAAGTGGCCCGCGCGCTCTGTAGTCGAGCCATTTTGACTCGCGTTTTGTTGCAAACGTTGCAGACATCGCGAGCCAGAATGGCTCGGCTACTTGATTGCATATGTTGCGCTCTGGCCAAGCCATGTTGGCTCGCGTTT
>JAAYXX010000518.1 GCA_012515695.1 Chloroflexota bacterium | reverse complement strand
GCCAGCGAGGAAGCCACCGAGAGCCTCGCCGCCGAACAGCAGCCCAATCGCAATCGGGGCTACCAGGGCCAGCACGCCGGGCAGCACCAGCTCTTTCAGAGCGCCGCGCGTGGCGATGTCAACGCAGCGGGCGCTATCAGGCTTGACCGTGCCTTCCAGCACGCCGGGGATGTCGCGGAACTGGCGGCGGATTTCCTCTACCATCATGAAGGCGTTGCGGCCAACGGAGAGGATTGTCAGCGCCGAGAATAGCGGGGGCATCATAGCGCCCAGGAACAACCCCACGATGACACCGGGTTGGGTCAGATCGAGAGATGTGATGTCCACAGTTTCGAAGTAGGCGGCGAACAGGGCCAGCACGGTCAGCGCGGCGGCACCGATGGCAAAGCCCTTGGTGATGGCCTTGGCCGTGTTTCCAGCAGCGTCCAGCCGGTCGCAGACGCGAATGGTTTCATCCGATTCCCCGCCGGTCTCTGCGCAGCCCTTGGCGTTGTCCACGATGGGGCCGTAGGCGTCAGAGGAGACGATCATACCAGAGATGGAGAGCATACCCACAGCGGCGATGGAGACGCCATACGTGCCGGGGATACCGAATTGCTCGGCCAGGAACCACGCGGCCACAGTTGCTGCGGCGATACCGATAATCGAAGGGACGATGCTCAACAATCCGTAGGAAAAGCCTTCCAGAATGAGGATAGCGGGGCCGGTGATGGCCGCCTTGGCCGTGTTCTGGACGGACTTTTGGTCGATATCGGTGAAATAGTCAGACGTAAAGCCGATGATGATGCCTGCTACGAGTCCGGCGATGGTGGGCCAAAAGACGCCCATCGGGTTCTCCAGACCCAGGGCATACACTACGCCCAGGGACATAATTCCCAGGATTACTGTGGTGCTGATGGTGCCGGTGTTCAGCGCCCGACCGGGGTCATTGCTTTCGCCGGTGCGCACGAACAGCATACCAATCAGGGAGGCCAGGATACCGCCAGCACAGAGCAGCAGAGGGTAGACCACGTATTCGGAAGGCCCGAATAGCTCAAACCCAAGGATCATGACGGCCACGACGCTGGCGACGTACGAGTCAAAGATATCGGCGCCCATTCCTGCCACGTCGCCGACATTGTCGCCCACGTTATCCGCGATGACGGCCGGGTTGCGGGGGTCGTCTTCCGCCAGCTCGAACTCGACCTTGCCCACCAGGTCGGCGCCAATGTCTGCCGTCTTGGTGTAGATACCGCCGCCTGCCTTTGCCAAGAGGGCCACGGAGCTGGCTCCAAAGCTAAAGCCGAGGACGATGTTGGGGTCATTAAAGATGACGAGAAGGGCGGTCATACCGATCAGGGCCATACCGACCACAGAGAGGCCCATCACGCCACCCGCAAAAAAGCCCACGGGGAAGGCTTTTTGCAGACCTGAGCGGGCTGCCCAGGCTACGCGCGCGTTGGCGCGGGTGGAGACGGTCATGCCGAAATAACCGGCTATTCCGGAACACAATGCCCCGATGAGAAATGCCAGGGCTGTTTTCCACCCGACCGTGACGATGAGGATGATGGCGATGATAACCGCCAGACCTGCTAATGCCTGATACAGGCGCTTGAGGTAGGCCGCGGCCCCCTCCTGGATGGCGATGGAGAATTCCTCCATCTTGGGGTTCTCATTTGGCTGCGACATGGTCCACTTGTAGAGGTATGCCGCAACTGCAATGGAGATCACCCCGGCAGCAAGTGCTACGATCTCCCAAATCATGTTGACCTCCCGTAATGATGGTTATGATGCAGTAGGCATTGTCCGTACAACGACGGTTGGTGCTCTACTATGCAGCCTGTGTCGTTCAGAGTGTTGCCTCTGAGGGGATTTTGGCGTTGAGAACAGGTTCCCGGTGGATGACCAACGTCATTGTTGTGCGGTGCGTCACATGCGAACCGGCGAGGCCGCCAGGGAGCCGTGGCACACGTATGTCATCGCAAGGCGATGGGCCAATCAGCTCCAGATGATACCCTGATTAGAGAACGCTGTCAAGAAGAGGAAAGGCGATTCAAAACGATGGCGCCATCTCGGCAAGCCGATTTGCGCTGTTTTCCGCCCTATCACTTGCGCTTGAGGCATAAGGAGTCTAGAATGAAGGACCGAGTTCGGTAACGCAGGTGCGCTGGGTGTGTGCCTGTCTGTTCGTGTTCGGGAGCGTCATATGCACACGGGCATGAGGAGGAGCATCAATGAAGATCGCGAACATCCGTTGTCGTGACCTGACGGGCACGATGGAGTTCTCTGGGGACTTTTGGGAGGAGCGGCTGGCGCGGCCCATTGACATTTACCCGGAGCATCGCATGGAGGGGCCGGCCTATTTGCAGCGTCTGGGCGAGAACACGTACCGTATGCGGAGCGTATTTCTAGAAGTGCATACGGACGCTGGAATCACCGGCCTGTCTGGCCCCATTTCCGGCAGTGTGGCCCGTTCGATCATGTCCGAGTTTGAGGATTTGCTGCTTGGGGAGAACCCTCTGGCTGTCGAGCTACTGTGGGACAAGATGTACCGTTTGGCGGTGCATGGCCGCAAGGGCAACACCATGATGGCTATCAGCGCGCTGGACTGCGCGTTCTGGGACATTCGCGGGAAGTGGGCCAACGCCCCGGTGTACACGCTATTAGGCGGCCCGACGCGGGACCGAATTCGGGCGTATGCCAGTATGCTGGGCTTTGCGGTGGACGCGGAACGGGCTGCCGAGCGAGCGCGCGAGTATGCGGGGCGGGGCTATACGGCGCAAAAGTGGTTCTTCCGCGCCGGGCCTGGAGATGGCCCAGAGGGGATTGCGCGCAATGTGGCTCTGGTGGAGGCTGTGCGGGAGGCGATTGGGCCGGACGCCGACCTGATGCTGGATTGCTGGATGAGCTGGGACCTATCCTATGCCCGGCGGATGGCTCCACGGATCGCGCCGTACAACCCGCGCTGGATCGAGGAGCCGGCCCTGCCCGATCAGTATGATGTCTGTGCCGAGATCAGACGGATTGTGCCGTTCCCTGTGGCGAATGGCGAACACGAGTATACCCGCTGGGGCTTTGCGCAGTTGCTGGACGCTGGCGCCCAGGATGTGCTGCAACCCGACATCTACTGGGCGGGCGGCATTACCGAAATTACCAAGATATGCACGCTGGCTTCGATCTGCGGTGTGGAGGTGATCCCGCATGGTCACTCTAGCCATGCGACGGCGCACCTGATCGCAGCGCAACCGCCGCACCTGTGTCCGATTCAGGAGTATCTGGTCAAGTGGAACACGGTGCACCAGTTCTTCCTGAAGCACAAGATCGAGCCGGTGGACGGGTATATTGCGCTGCCCGAGTGGCCGGGCCTGGGGCTGGAAATAGACGAGGATTTGGTGGAGGAAGAAGCGATACTCGACTAGGCTGCTCGCCAGCGGGGCGGCCTGATACGTTTGCCAGGCATGACAACGGGCATCCCGGTGGGGATGCCCGTTCATGGTTAGCTGCGCGAACGGCTCTCACTCGATGCGGTAGGCGGCGGTTCCATCACTTGAGGCGCCGCAAGCTGTCCAGCTAGAATTCGTCGTCGTCGTTGCCCTCTTCGGCTGCACCTGTGGGGTACAGGATATCTACGATCTCGCCGTGGACATCTACGATGACGCGGAATCCATACAGCTTGAGCCACGGTGCCCACTGGTCGGGGTCCGACTGGCGGATCTGCTGATCGATGTTTCGCACGGAGGCGGCCAGTGCGGCTTTGGTGAAAATATCGTCTTTGCCGAGCATTTGAAGCATTGCATGCACCAGCTCGTCCTGCATGGAGGTGATGCGTTCTTTGATATGGGCGATAACCGCGTCGTCGATTTGCTGGGCCTGGACGTGGCGCAGGAATCCGTCGTCTGGTATGGCGTAATGAGCCTCTCCCCCGATAACGACCACTTGCGCAGGTTCGCCTGCTTCGTTGTACACCAGCCCTTCGAACAAAGCCCGGTTTTGTTGTTGTTGGTCTAGCATTTCTCTTTCGACTCTATGGCTACTATGCAAATCCCAGGTTCCGGTGGAACCTACTTGCAGAATAATTATACGTTCGGGGCCAGAACGCTGTCAATGAGTTATTGAGAGCGGGGGCTGCACTCTATTCGGTTGGGGCGTGGTCGGTAGGTGTCTCCTTGAGCCGGGTTACTTTGGTCTCGTGGCGCATGGTGGAGACGAACTGTTGCATTTCGTCGTCCCAGAACTCGATTACCAGGGTGGCGTCATGGAGGCGGCCACCGGCCCGGCGCACAACCAGCCCCTCCACGGTTCGCTGGCCGCGTTGGAAGGCAACCCGCTCCCCGATGGTGACGGCTTCTGCTTTCAGGCGGGCCTCGGTGGCGCTGGACACAATCCCGGCTACGGGCACACAGATGTCGTCCTGGGCGGCGATGATGCCCAGCCCGGCCACGATGCTCATGAACGGATCGGCGGCGCGCACCTTGTCCGCGCCAAAAACGCGGCGCACAGTGCCCTGGACGGCGGGCACGAGGGAGGAGCCGCCGGTCATCAGCACGGTGTCTACCTGTTCGGGGGCTAACCTGGCTTGATCTAGAACTGTCAGCAATGCCCGCTCGATCTGCACAAGATGGTCGCTGATGGCAGAGACGAACGCCGTGCGGGTGATGCGCTCCTCGATATCCAGCCCCTTTTCGTGCAGCGATATTTGAGCCGACGAATGATCGGACAGGGCGATCTTGGCTGCTTCGATATGCTGAAAGAGTTGAAAGCCCAACCCCTGGCGCACCAGGATTTGCAGGTTGGTGACCGTCTGGGGGGCGTTGCTCTGGCGCTTGATGGCAGCGATGTGGGCCATGCTGGCGGGTGTTGCGAGCAGAGGGATTGTCTGCCAATGCAACAAGGGAGCCAGGAGGTTCTCTGGAAAGTCCAGCTCTTTCGGCCCCAGGGTAGTGCCTTGCCCAAAGTGTTTCAGCAGCGAGTGCTCCATGATGGCGCTGTCAAAATCATCGCCGCCAAGCGGCATGCCATAGGTGGCGATGATTTCGGGCGTGGTGCCTGCTACCTGAGATAGCGCCAGGTCTAGCGTACCGCCGCCGAAATCGAACACCAGGGCGCGACTGCCGCTCTCTAGATCGCGCTGCAGGTGTCGCGTGGCAGCAACCGGCTCGAACTCGAGCGCGGCATATTCAAACCCGGCAATTCGGGCTGCCGCCAACATGCGCTCGTGGGCTGTCTCGTCAATCTGCTCGACGGTCAGGCTGGGAGGGCGCTCGCTGGGGGCATAGGAGACAGGTCTCCCGATGACCGCCGAGTTGACCGGCTCGCCCAAGTACGCCTCTGCGCGCTCGCGGATGTGCCGCAGGATGAGGCCGATCAACTCTTCGATGGCATAATATTGCTCATAGACTGTGGTGCCGTGAAAGTTTGGGTCGCGCAGGCCCGTCTTGAGCGATTGAAAAAGCCGGGCCGGGGTCTCCAAGTCCTGCTCGCCCCCCGCGCTAGAGACGACCACCAGCCCGTGGTCGGACTCGATAAACTCGCGCGACTCGACTTCTTCCTCAAAGACGGAGGTGAATTCGCGCAGATCTGTGAATTGGTAGCGAATGGGGGTTTCGCGGGTCAGTGTCAGGTATCGCTGAATGGCCGCCCGCCCAAAGGTCACCTCATGATTCTGGGTGATGCAGATGGTCGATGGCAGAATAGAGCGCTCTCCCTCCAAAGGGATGAACTCTATTCTGCCATCGCGGTAGACAGATGCGCTACAATTTGTGGTTCCAAAGTCAATACCGATTGCCTGCATCGGTAGCTGCACCCTCCACGAGTTGCTGAAAATACAGCCTGTCACGCAAAGACGTGATTATACGCAAAGGGAACCGGAAATCAAGCGGCAGAATCCGTTTCGGCAGGATCGGTAGTTGATTGTTCGTACTCGCTATAGGCTACATCGAGCGCCTGGCGGGAGACGATCCGGTAGATTTCGGACAGGCGCGCCTCTAGCTGCTCGTCCTCCGCAAAGGAAGGCTCTCCCAGTACTTTGAGGGCCTGTAGCTCGACCTCTGGCGGCTGCACGTGAATGGACAGTTCGCGCAAGCGTGGGTCAAGCTCCCAGAAATCCCCCAGGCGTTGATCTAGCGGCGCTTCTGGGGCTGTGTGTGCGTCGTCGGGTTGAGCAGTGCCTTCGGATAGCATCGGCCCCTTGGCCCGGTCGGCTCGCCGTTCACGCAGCGCGCTCATGATCTGCTCTTTGGTGCGCCCGCGCATCACAAATATCTGGAACGGGTCGGCGTCCAGGTATTCGCCTACCAGCAGGTAGACGGCGGCGATGTGCTTGCAGGGTCTGCTCCAATCGGGGCAGGAGCAATCGGCCACCAGGTCACCCTCGGAATGAGGGAACAGGGATACGCCCACAGATTGAAAGACGGTGTCGATCTCGTGCGGCATTTCGCCGTTCAGCAGTTGGGCGGCATACATTGCCTGCTCGGACATGGCATTCACCGCCCGCTCCCATTCGGCTTCGCTGAGGGTGTTGACCTCTATGCGGACGCGGTAGGGGGAGGGGCGTGTGCCCTGAACCCTGGCGAGCACCAGGCCCACCTGGATATCCAGGTCTATCACCTGACCACGGCGGGCATACGTTTTTCCCCGCGCCAGCCTGCTAGAGTCGATCCAGCGATTGAGCGCCTGTTCCCAGCGGCCCGCCCACCAGCTCTTGGCAAACCGTCCCCGCTGGCTGACGGCCTTGATGCCGTTTTTGGTCGGGATAGGGTCCGAGTTATCGAATCCCCAATATCTACTTGCGGGTGTATTCTTTTTCTGATGGGGCATCTACTCTACCTCCACTGCTTCTGTACGCAAGGCCATCAGGTCATATAGTTCATCGGTGCTCAGTTCTGTGAGCCATTCTTCGCCGCTACCGACGACGCTCTCGGCCAGGGCGCTCTTGCTCTCGATAAGCATATCAATGCGCTCTTCCAGCGTGCCCAGGCAGATGTACTTGTGAACCTGGACATCGCGGGTCTGGCCGATGCGATAGGCGCGGTCGGTGGCCTGATTCTCGACGGCGGGGTTCCACCATCTGTCATAGTGGAACACGTGATTGGCGCGCATCAGGTTCAGGCCGGTGCCACCGGCTTTTAGCGACAGGATAAAGATAGCCGGGCCATCTTCCTCGTCCTGGAATCGCACGAGCATACGATCGCGCTGCTTCTGCGGCGTGCCGCCGTGCAGGAACAGCACCTCTTGCCCAAAGGTGCTTTGCAGGTGACGCTGGAGCAACTGCCCCATTTGGGCGAACTGGGTAAAGATCAGCGCTCTGTCTCCCACGGCCAGCACTTCTTCGAGCATTTCCACCAGACGGTTGAGCTTGCCGGAGCGGCCCGTCGTAGATGAGCGATCCCCCAGGAAAAGGACCGGGTGGTTGCAGACCTGCTTGAGGCGGGTTAGCATTGCCAGGATCATACCCCGGCGCTTGATGCCAGACCCCTCGCCTTCGGCCTCGCGGAGTTCGGTCATGGCGTCACGGATGACTGCCTCGTACAGGGTAGCCTGCTCACGCGTCAGGTTGCAGTACACCTTTTGCTCAAACTTTTCGGGCAAGTCCTGGATTACCTGCGGGTCGGTCTTGACGCGGCGCAGGATGAATGGCCGAACGAGCTTGCGGAGCTGCTCGGAAGCGTCCGAATCCTGATAACGCTCGATGGGAATGGCCCAGTTGCGCTGGAAATTCTCGCGGCTTCCCAGGTAGCCAGGGTTCAGGAACGACATGATGGACCACAACTCGGAGAGGTGGTTTTCCACTGGCGTGCCGGTCAGGGCCACGCGATAGCCCCCTTTCAGGTTACGCACTGCCCGCGCCTGCTTGGTGAGCGGGTTCTTGATATTCTGGGCCTCATCCAGGATGATATTGCTCCAGTATACCTGGGACAGGTCCTTGATGTCGCGGCGCACGAGGCCGTAGGTGCTGATGACCAGGTCGCTCGCCTGGCTCTGCTCCAGAAAAGCGCGGCCCCCGGCGCGGCCACTACCGTGGTGAACCATCAACTTGAGTTCGGGCGCGAACTTGGCGACTTCGCGCTGCCAGTTGCCCACTACGGACGTCGGGCAGATGACCAGCGACGGCGCTTTGACGTTGTTTCGCTCTCGTTCGTGCAGTATCAGGGCGATGGCCTGAATCGTTTTGCCAAGGCCCATATCGTCGGCCAGGCAGGCGCCAAAGCCCCAGCGCCGAAGGAAAGCCAGCCAGGAGAACCCGCGAACCTGGTAGGGGCGCAGTTCGCCCGCAAAGCCCTTGGGCGGGTCTAGGTGCTCGATCTGGTCGCCGCGCGTCAGTGTGTCGATCAACGCGGTGAACTGGTCATCGGTATCTATTTCGCTGACGCCCAAGCCGTCTATTTCTTGTTGCACGCCCAGCGCCAGGCTCAAGGCTTCGCTGAGGGCCATTTGCTCGCTCTCTCGCTCTTGCTGTTTTTGCCAGAAAGCGATGGCTGCCTCGACCTGATCGGGCTGGAGCAGCACCCATCTGCCGCGCACGCGCACCAGGGGAGTCTTGAGGGCTGCCAGTCGCTCAAACTCCTCATGGGTCAGGAGTTCGTCGCCCAAAGCCAACTCCCAGTCATATGAGACCAGTGAGTCCATGCTCAGGATGCCGGAAGCGGCCTCCTGGCTCATGTGCAGTTTGGCCCGCACGCGCAGTCGCGTATCTGGTTTGTTCCACCAGGGGGGCACGAGCACGCCGAAACCTATGCCTTCAAGCAGGCGGGCTGTCTCTCGCAGGAAGGTATAGGCTTCTTGCGAGGAAAGGGTAGTATCCTCCGGGCACTCGAATCGCAGGCTGCGCTGGATGGCGGGACTGAGCCGCGCCGCCATACCCAGTCCCGCCAGCAGGGTCTCTTGTGGCTGGTCAAAGCGTCGGTTCAGGTAGTTCAGGACTTCGCCGCGCTCGCGCCAGACTTCGCGGGCAGGGACCAGCAGGCTCGGATCGTCCTTGGCCTGCAAGAAATAGCGCAAGGTCCACTGGGGCGAGATCACCCGGCCATGCTCGCTGTCGAATTCGGGCGGCTCCAGGCGGAAGCACAGGCGGAAGGATACATCGGCTGTGGGCTGGGCGCGATAGGTCCAGCCTTGCCATGCCTGGTAGAAGCGCGTGATGTCGTCCTCTTTGGAAGCGGGCGCGTCGATTTTGCCTCGCTCAGACCAGAGGGCATTCCACCACATCGTGCCGACAGGCGTGCTGGAACTGGCCCTGTGTCGTGATGGCCCCAGTCCCAACTGCTCGGCCTGAGGCGAAACGCGTGCCCACTCGCGCACAGCGTGGTCCATCAGGTGTTCTACAAAGCTCTGCAAGCCCTGGCGGGAGCTTGGCGCATCTTCGGGCAGAACCTCGCTCGATTCGTGGAAAATGGCCCGGCAGGCTGGCGGCATCCCCTGGGCCAGCAGTTCCAGCCGCTCTTGATCGTTTTGGTCATCCAGCAGGGGCAGCCAGACGGAATAGACGGCGTGTTCACGAAAACGAAGGCCGGGGATAAACCGCTGGCGAGCGATCAGCTCGAGCACGAACTTGGCGACGATGCCCCAATAGCGTAGGTCGTTCCCCACCTGGTGGGTGGCGGTCAGGTTGTGGCCGATGGACGGCAATGCCGCCAGGACATCCAGCATATGTAGCAAAGGTACGCCAATACCTTCGACCCGCCAGGGCTGTAGGGTCGGAGAACCTGAACCATTTGGATCTGGTTCAGGCTCTTCGCCATTGTCAATCAGCCAGCGCGGGACGATAGGTGCGTCTTGGGCCGAGGGCAATAGCGCGATGCGCGTCAGGCGCTCGGCGTTGCGCCAGTTCCTTTGCGGAACGTATGTAGATAAGAGGTCAGCGATCTCGATAGTCGTTGCCCCATAAGGGTGGCGCTGGATGCGCGAGGTGATGCGTCTCGGTTTGGGGGCCGGTGCTGTCCGCTCGGCCCACACGAAAAAGAGTTCATCCTCGCGACCATCCGCGCTCGTGACCCATGTGCCGTGTAAAATGGCGTTCATACGATAAAAAGCACCTACCAGGACAAAAATAATGCAAAAACGATACCCGCATGGGCGGGACGTCGAACTTGATCTGTTATTATACTCCGGTTTGTGTGTGTCGTCCAACCTGGATCAAGGCCGTTGACAGGTTCCCGTTGTCTTTTTAGAATGGGGCGAGACCTGGATTTGCGTGGCGCAACCGTCGTGGATGAGCATACCACCCATCGTGGGGAAGGAGAGCCAGGATGAGCAAGCTGCGAGTCGGCGTGATCGGTTTGGGGATACTGGGCAGCCAGCACACCAGCTACCTGCACGAGCACGAGGCGACGCAGGTGGTGGCGGTGGCTGATATTCGCCCGGATGTGGCGCAGCGCGTCGCCGGGCAGGTGGGGGCGCAGGGGTACGGGGATTACCAGGAGATGCTGCGACAGCACGCGCTGGACCTGGTTGTGGTGGCTACGCCCGACCCGCTGCACCGCGAGCCGGTGATGGCGGCGTTGGCGGCAGGAGTGCCCAATATTTTGGAGGAAAAGCCATTTGCCAGCACGTGGGAAGACGCGCTGGATATGTACGAGGCGGTGGAGCGGCGCGGCGCCCGTTTGTTCGTCCATTTTGCGAACCGGGCGACGCCGCTGGATATTGCGACGCGCTATGTTATTCAGCAGGGGTTGCTGGGGCGCGCGGTGTATGGTGAGGCGCGGCTCGATGACAACATTTCGGTGCCCACGCAGATGTGGGGGGAGCGCACCAGGGAGTGGGCGGGCGGTTCGTCAACGGCCCATTTCCTGTTGAGCCATGTGGTAGACCTGCTGCGCTGGTATTTCGCCCCGGCAGAGGTGAAGGAGGTGTACGCCATCAGCCAGCGGGAAGTGCTGTGGTACACGCCCGATGTGTATGACGCTTACCTGACGTTTGACAGCGGATTGAAGGTGCGTGTCAAGGCCGAGTGGATCAGGCACATGGACGAGTTGGTCGAATTCTACCTCTCGTTTTCGGGCAGTGAGGGGACGTTGATCTATAACAAGCGCGGCGGGTTTGGCACCGAACCGGGGTGGCGGGCCAACGTGTCTGGCAGGTTGAGCGCCGAGCAGCTTATTCAGCATCAGGAGGCGTTGTTGGCGCGTGGGGCGAACGTGGCCGCCAAGCTGCACCGCCCCACACCGACGGCGGGCAGTCTGGCGGCGGGCGGCGGCCAGCTTGCGCGGGCGCTGGAATATCGGGGGCTGGGCTATGGCGAGCCAATGGCGCTGGTGAACCACTGTCTGGCGGCAATCGAGCAGGGCACGCTGGAACCAGAAGGGTGGAAGGGAAACGGGCCGCTACCCACGCATGTGGATGGCCTGCGACAGACGCAAATCACGATGGCAATCATCCGTTCGGCGGAGAGTGGCCGGGTTGTCGCTTTGGATAGTATGTGAGAGGCAAGAAATACAGCCTGGGACTGAATGTCCCAGGCTGCGGAAAAAGGAGACCCACTAAAGTGGGTTAATTGTAATTTAGTACGTGTTAGTTTGCTTTTATTTACACTAGCCCAGCACTGAAGGTGCTGGGCTATAAGCTGTGGGTGTTCCGGCTTGAGCGCATACCCGGCTTGCCAGCGTCATGGCGTTGGCAAGCCGGGTTGTCTTTCGGCTAGTTGGCGCGAGAGTGATCACTCCAGGAGCGCACCAGAGTAACGCCTGAGTGGATGTCGGCGGGCAGGTATTCTTCAGAGATGTTTAGCACCACCAGGCGGCGCGAGCGCGTAGCGCGCCACAGTTTACCCATGTCGTTCCAGTCGGGCTGGGAGGGGTTGATGCCGTACAGGTTGCGGCTCTGGCACATTGGCTCGATGAACTGATCGCCACGCCCGCAGAAGTGGATGCAGCCGCCGAAAGCGTCCAGGACTTGTTGGTCATAGGGTTGGACGAACTCGAGATACTGGGCGGTAGATAGCATGACGGGCGTATCGTCGCGCAGCATCGCGCCGCCGCGCATCATGATAGACCAGTGGGCGGTAAAGTCGTTTCCCTCACCGACCAGTTCCTTCCACGTACGCAGCCAACTGATATACGTGCGCGTGACGATATCTAGGAGAGCGTGGACGGTCTCGGGGCAGTCGTACAGCGCCAAAAAGATCTCCGGCCCCCAAAGCAGGTGGGCTACGTCAAAGGGGCCTTGCAGGTCGGGGTGATAGATATGGGTGAAGTGTGAGAGCTGCGGGTAAGGGGCCAGTTTTTCCAGGAAATACTCGGCGGTGTCGAGGCAGGCGGCCCCCAGGCCGGTACGTGGGTCGGGAACGCCCGCCTCGATGACGCGCAGGATGGCGGCGCGGTCGGGCAGGTGGTGGACCCAAGGCATCGAGTTCTCGGTGAGCTGGTATTGTGCGCCCAGGATGGTCGGCAGGATTACCGTGCCATAGTTGGCGCGAATCGCCAGCGGGTAATGGTCGTTGGTTTGCGCGTGCAGGAACGGCGCTTGCAGTTGATGCAGCAGCATCTTCTCGCGGTCAACATGCGTATCGTTGTAGGGGAAATCGGGCCAGTCGTGGTCGTCTATGGGCGGCAGATCACTCCAGGTGAATGGCAGTTCGTCCATCTCTTCCCACTCAAAGGCCCGCCGATAAGCCTGCTCCACGCGGGCATAGTATTCGGGGCGAATCATGCGCTCGAATTTGGCAAGGTAGGTGTCTAGCATGGGCGAGGGTTCCCCTTTCCGTGGATGATGCGGCTGTGCAGCCAGCGGCGCACGCCTTGGCACTCGCGTGTGATGGGATTATAGCTTGGGAGGGTGGGGGCGTCAATGGCGGAGGTGGGGCGTGGCATAGGGGGGGATGGACTTGCTACCAGCCTGTTCCTGCGCTACACTAGGGCTATTCTATGCAGCGCGACAACTGACCGGCGCTGCCAGCCTTCTATGGCGAAAAAGGTCGCACTTTACATTGAAGAGGGAGACCCATGAATCATCGCGAACGCGTCCTGGCTACGTTGAATCACCGCGAACCCGACCGGGTTCCGCGCTCGGCTGGCCTCACACCGCCCGTTGTGGAAGAGTTCCGCAGACGGACCGGGCACGACGACCCGGCGACTTATTGGGATTGGGATTTCGGCCACGTGGGCTTTCGCAGGCCAGACCCCCTGCCTGATCTAAAGGCGCGATTTGGCAAATATTTCGCCAAGCATGATTTCGAGTGCATTCTAGATTGGGATATAGCAGATTATCCTCCAGAATGGGGCGTGGCTACCCGGTCTGCTCATATGTGGCATTTTGCGGCGCCCGTCGCGCCGATGGCCGATTTCACCAGCGTGGAGCAGTTGAACGATTACCCCTTCCCCGATTACATGAACGAATGGCGGCATGACCACCTGGAGGCCGACGTGCAGCGCGTGAAGGAGGCGGGCTACCCGGCGTGTGGCGGCGTTGGCTGGATTTTCCAGACTGCCTGGACGTTGCGTACGCGGGAGCAGTTGTTCGTTGACTTTTACGATAATCCCGAATTCGCGACGGCTCTGCTGGACCGCATCACGGCCATCCGCAAGGCGCAGGGTATTCGGCTGGCGGAGGCGGGGGTAGACACGCTTGCCCTGGCGGATGACATCGGCACGCAGCAGAGCATGATCATGAGTCCGGCGATGTGGCGCCGTTGGATCAAGCCGCGCATGAAGGAAGTGATTGACGCTGTGCGCCGGGTGAATCCCAATCTTCATTTCCGCTATCATTCGGATGGCGTGCTCACGCCGGTGATCCCCGATCTGATCGAGATTGGCGTGACTTCGCTGATCACTGTGCAGCCGGAATGCATGGACGTCTTTGAAATCAAGCGGCGCTTTGGCGATCAGCTTTGCCTCGAGGGCACGATTGGCTGCCAGTCTGAGTTGATGCTGGGCACGCCGGATGATGTATGGCGGATGATCAAGGAGCAGTGTGAAGGACTCAAGCCGGGCGGGGGGTTCATCGCGTCGCCTGCGAATGGCGTCGAGCCCGATATCCCCTGGGAGAACCTGGTGGCGATGTTCGACGCGCTAGATAAGTACGGGTACTACTGAGATAGCGCGGGGTAGGTCATCCCTCCCCGTGGTGTAGTAGGGCTGCGCCGGGTTCGTGATGTTAGGTTGGTGGTTCTGCCTGGCTCTCGGCCTCCGGCTGCGACTGGCGTATGCAGTTTTGCCTAGCTTTTGGCCTGTGCCTATAATGGAAGCGGCGACGAGGCGAATTCATCGAACGAAACGCCTGCCCATCGGCGGGGCAACGTAGCTCTGCACATGTACGCAAAGTGGGGTGTGCACGCAGGTGCGCTCCCCTTTTGATGTTCAGAGACAGACTGCCCGGAGGAGAGATGGTATTGAACCCAACGAATGACAGATCAGGTGCAAGGCGCGTGCGTTACTCCCCCGTATGCTCCGCCGTCCTGCATGACCAAGACCCCGAGCTGGCGCAAGCAATGGAAAACGAGCTAACGCGCCAGGACGAGACCATCGAGCTAATAGCCTCGGAGAACTATGTCAGCCGGGCTGTGCTGGAGGCGCAAGGGTCTGTACTAACCAACAAGTATGCAGAAGGCTATCCTGGGCATCGATATTACGGCGGCTGCCGCTATGTGGATGTCGTTGAGGATCTGGCTATCGAGAGGGCCAAGAAGCTGTTCGGGGCTGAACATGCTAATGTCCAGCCCCATTCTGGTTCGCAGGCCAACGCGGCGGCATACATGGCTATGCTGGACGTGGGCGACACGGTGCTGGCGATGAGTCTGGCGCATGGTGGACACCTCACGCACGGCCACAAGCTGAGCTTTTCGGGCCAGCAATACCGGTTTGAGCATTACGGCGTGCGACGCGATACGGAGTGTGTCGACTATGATGCACTGGAGAAGCAGGCCGACGAACTCAAGCCGAGGCTGATTGTGGCTGGGGCCAGCGCATACTCACGGCTGTTTGACTTTCCGCGCCTCCGGGAGATTGCCGACCGCGTAGGGGCGTATTTGATGGTGGATATGGCTCACATTGCGGGGCTGGTGGCGACGGGATTTCATCCCAGCCCCATCCCGTATGCGGACGTGGTGACGACGACCACCCACAAGACTCTGCGGGGACCGCGTGGGGGGCTGATCTTGTGCAAGCAAGCTCTTGCCGACAAGGTGGACCGGGCAGTGTTTCCGGGTGTACAGGGCGGGCCGTTGATGCACACGATTGCCGCGAAAGCGGTGGCGCTGGGCGAGGCGCTGCGGGCAGATTTCGTCGAGTACAGTGGGCGGATTGTGGAGAATGCACATGCGTTGGCCGACGCGCTACAAGCCGAGGGGGTGCGTATCGTCTCCGGCGGCACCGATAACCACATGATGTTGGTTGACCTTTCGCCGTGGCAGTTGACCGGGCGAGCCGCAGAGGAAGCGTTGGACAGGGTGGGGATATCCTGTAACAAGAACATGATCCCCTTTGATCCCCTGCCGCCACGCGTAACCAGCGGCATTCGGCTGGGCACGCCCGCCGTGACGACTCGCGGGTTTGGGCCTGAGGAGATGCGAGAAGTGGCCCGGCTGATTGCGCGCGTGCTGAGGGACATAGGGGACGAGCGGGTGCTGGCGGATGTGCGCGAGCGCACCTGGGCCTTGTGTCGTGCTTTCCCGCTGCCGTACTAGGGACATCCTCTGCTCGTCGGAGACATGATGTAGAACGCAGAACGCCGCTCCATCACTTGGGAGCGGCGTTCTGTTGTGTTGGGAGGTCAACGATTATAAGTGCGCGCTGGCTGACGCGCGCATTTGCGTTTGTTGCTACCAGGACGATCCAGGGCTGGTATTCTCGGTCAGCCCATCAACCAAACCTAGGCAAGCGTAGGCAAGGCTTACAAGGCGGCGGCTACAGTCAAAAAGGCTACGACAGCAGCAGGGGTAACGCTGTTCGCGCTGCTGCGACTCGCCTGATTGCCGTTGTTCGCGCCGACGGTGTCCTGGACTATCTGCTGCTCCGGGCGGACTGCACAGCCTTCCGCGGTGGTCTCGAGATCCTCGACGCTCATTGCTACGATGCCGACCAGGATGCCCAGAATTGCCAACACAATGAGCAGCTCGATCAACGTGAAACCGTTCCCCTTTTGCATGGCGCGCTCCCCCTTTACAATGTGAATCAAGATCAATCATAGTGAGCGATTCTTGAGGGTTCTAACCGACTCTGTAGCTCTGTGGTTGCTTTTTGCCCTCTTTTAATGTATTTGATTTGTATTTAATTTTATTGTGTTGTCTGCTGATTACTCTACCCCATACTACCATATTGGCCTGCATTATGCGTAAAGCCCACATGAAAGCGGTGTAAAGGAAGTCTAAAACTCGTGGGATGTGCTGGCGCGGAGGCGTGGGGAGGGCCATTGATGACGGAGGCGACCACGAGCCGCAGGGCGCGCTGTGGTTCGGGTAGTCAGGTGGATGGGAGGGGTATGATCCGTCAGCCATTTCCTGATCCGGCTGTTGCCTGATGGACTAGCGACTGAGCCATTGACCGAGATACCAATGCAGGAGCGGGTCGCCGTATAGCATTACAAGGAAGGCCGCGATGACCATAAAGGGGGCGAAAGGGATGGCGGTCTTGCGGGTTGCTTTGCCGGTGGCGAGCAGCACGAGGGCCACAACCCCGCCCATGATAAAGGACCCGAACACGGCTGCCAAGGCTCCTGGGAAGCCAGTGATCAGCCCCACAAAGCCCGCCAGTTTGACGTCGCCCGCGCCCATCCCCTTGGGGGAGATGATCCAGACGAGGAAAAAGATGCCAAACGCGACCACGCCCCCGATCAGTTGGCTGATCATGCTGAGTGTGGGCAAGGGCAGCGCGTTGTTCCCTCGGCTGAACAGCGCCAGGAATCCATAGTTTGCATAGATGGGGGGCGTGATGATCAACTGAAGCGGGGTGGCAACCAGCGCCAGGAGCGTCGCGGGAAGCACGATGACGTTCGGGACGAGT
>JAAYXX010000517.1 GCA_012515695.1 Chloroflexota bacterium | reverse complement strand
TTCCTGGGGGATTACAACTGTTTCGGCAAGCGGAGCATGTTGGACTCGGCGGCGCGGATTCCGATGATCGTGCGCTACCCGGAGCAGTACGCGGCGGGGCAAGTGTGCGACCAGGTGGTGAGCCTGGTGGACGTGATGCCTACGCTGCTTACGGCGGCGGGGGATGATCCGGCGGCGTATGACCTGGATGGAGTGAGCCTGGCGACGATTGCCGATGGTAGCGGTGATGCTGATAGCGCCAACAGGGCGGTGTACAGTCAGTTCCAGTGGAGAGATCAGGGTATCTATATGATCTGCAACCGCCGCTACAAGTATGTCTACTCGGCTCCTGACCGGCGCGAGTTCCTGTTTGACCGCGTGCAGGACCCGGACGAAACCCGCAACCGAGCCGGAGTGACCTTTTGCCAGGGGGCGTTGGACGAGATGCGCCAGCGGCTCTTTGCCTACTATCGGCAGACCGGCTACCAGGACGCGCTGGATGGCGACAGGTGGCGGTTGTACCCGCAGCCGTCCATCCCGCGAGACCCAGACGCGGGGCTGTTGATTCAAGATGCGGGGTGGGCCAAACCCTACCAGGACATTCCCGGCTATTCGGAGCAAAGCGATGACGTACAGCATACCTGACTCGCCATCGGCCCGGTTGGCGCTGGATACCATCTGGCAGCGTCCGACGCAGGGCATCCCAAGCTCTTGGCTGAATGTGATGGAGCACGCTCATATCGAGCGGCTGGCGGGCGCGCAGCCGGGCGATTACCAGCGCAAACCGGAGGAGACCTATCTGGCGATGCAACGCGCCATTGGCGTCTGCCTGCTGGATCAGTATATCCCAGATAACCCGCTGTCAATGGGGGCGATGGGTTACGAGAACCCGGTCAAGGGCGCGACCACCGGCGCAGAGCAGATCGTGTGTGATGGGCTGTTGATCGACTCGCCGGAGCGGGTGATAGAGCACCTGGAGCGCTTTGTCTTTCCGTGCCTGCGAGAAGCGGCCGCGGCGCCGTTCGACGAGGATGCGCGCGTGCGCGAGATTGTGGCCAACGAAGCGGCGCTGCAAGCCAGGCTGGGGCCGGAGATGCTGAAAAGTGGATATGCGTTTGTGCAGTTTCCCTACCTGGCATACTCAACGTACGGGTATACGCATTACTTTATGGCTTATGCGCTATACCCGGAGGTTATCGAGCAGCATTTTAGCTTACAGGCGGACGTGGCCTTGAGGAACAACCGGGCAGCCGCCCGCGCCTATCGGGAGGGGAACCTGCCCCCGCTCTATCGCCTCGATCACGACATGGCCGATTCGCGGGGCACGCTGGCGAATATCGAGTCGCTGGATCGCCTGTGGTTCCCGCACTTTGCCCGTTGTCTGGAGCCGTTGCTACACACCGACGTGCGCTTGATCTGGCATTGCGACGGCAACCTGATGGAGATGATCCCCCGGCTGTTGGAGGTGGGCCTGCGTGGTTTCCAGGGGTTTCAGTATGAAGATGGGATGGACTATGAGCGCATCTGCCAGATGAAGACGCGGGATGGCGACGATCTGGTCATAGTCGGCGGGGTGTCGGTGACGCGCACGCTGCCAATGGGCAAGCCTGCGGATGTCAAGCGGGAGCTGGACTGGCTGGTGGCACATGGCCCCCGGACGGGGCTATTCCTGGGGGCCTCGTCTTCCATCGCGCCCGGCGTGCCGTGGGCGAACCTGGAGACGCTGGTAGAGGGGCTGTGCTATTACCAGACGCATGGTAGAACGTAAGGGATGGGGCTGATGGCGGAGAGCGACAGAATGGAGCAACGTAGACAGGTCACGATTCCTGAATCGTTGGGGAGCATGTCTGTCCAACTGGGCAACGTGGTGTTGTGCGCGGACTGGATGCCGCCCGTCATCTCTTTTGATGCGCAAGACCGGCCCATGCAGCAGGGCGCGCAACTGGCGGGCTGGGCGCACGTTGCGCGGACAGAGCGCGAGGAAGAGTCGGCGGCGTTGGGCCGTGGGCGCGTGATCGCCGACCGGTTCGTCCTGGGCGAGCTGGCGTTGGTGCGCGAGGTGTACCTGCCCGAGCGGGGCAGCCGTGTGGCGGTGCGGGGCACGCTGGAGAATCACGCGCAGCGTGGTATTTGTCTGGGAGATTGGGCGATACTGGCAGTAGAGTCGGACGGCCTGCGCCTGGGGGATTCGCCCGTGGCCGAGTGGCAGTTATATTGCCACGGGCGGCACAAGAACGATCACCCGATAGTGGTTGCGCTGGGGCGTGTAGACGCGAATGCTTTGCTGGCGGCGGGCGTGCGGGCAGTGCCAGAGGATGGCGCGCCGCTGACCTATCGCAGCGATCCACTGGCCTTGCTCAAGGGCGGAGATGGCGAAAGCGGGTTGCTGTTGGGCTTTACCAGCGAACTGGAACACCTGGCGACGATTGATGTGACGATGAGCGCGGACTATACGGCGCTGGGGACGCTGCAAGCCGTGTGCGAGTTTGACGGTTGTCGTGTGCCGCCGGGAACCCGCCGAGAGACTTGCTGGCTGTTGCTGGATAGCGACCCGGACCATCAGCGAGCCATTGATGATTATGCCGAGACGGTGGCCGCGCTGCATGGCGTGCTGCGGCCAGGGCCAGCGCCTAGCGTCTATTGTACCTGGTCATTCTATGGCTGGGACTTGACGCCGCAGGATATGGAAGATGAACTGAGCTGGTTCGCGACGCATCGGTGGCCCATTGACGTGTTCCAGATTGACGAAAGCTGGGAGTCGGCTTTTGGCGACTGGCACACCCGCGCCGAGTGGGGGGATGCCAGCGTCGAGGGCTATGCTGCGCGCATTCGAGAGCTGGGCTATACGCCGGGGCTGTGGACCTGCCCCTATTTGGCGGATGTTTCGTCGCCGCTGGCCGCAGAGCATCCAGAGTGGATGCTGCGACGGAGCGACGGCACGCCCGTCATATTTCCCATGAACTACCATGACAACTATGTGCTGGACGCTACCCACCCGGAGGTGCAGGAATGGTTGGAGGCGTTGTACCGCAGGCTGGGGGGCGAGTGGGGCTATAGCTACCACAAGTTTGATTTCTCGCGGGCGATAGCACTGGACAAGAGCGTCCGCTTCCATGACCCCACGGCTACCCGCGCACAAGCCTATCGGCGGGGGTATGAGGCCATCCGGCGGGCGCTTGGGGACGAGGCGTACATGCTGATTTGTGGCGGGCTGTATCTCTCCGGCATTGGCCTGGCGGATGGGCAACGAGCGGGTTCGGATGTGAAATCGCGTTGGATCAACCCGCGCGCCGACCTGACCGTCGCGCAGAATCTGCTGCGTACCTGGATGAACCGGCTGTGGCATCAGGATCCCGACTCGTGTGTCATCCGTCGGCGCGCAGAAAAGCGCGGAGAGGATGAACTAGAGCTGACCCTGGGGATGTTCACCGATGAGGAGGCGCGCACCATCATCGTGAACCAATATCTGGGGGGTGGGCTGATCTGCTTCACCGAGCGGATGAGCGAACTCGATGAGGAGCGGGCGGCGCTGTATCGGGCGTGTATTCCGTCGCTGGGGGCTGCGTCTGTTCCGGCGGACCTGTTCAGCCCGTCGCGGCGACTGAACAGCGAGGCGGGAAGAATCCCCGAGCTGCACGTTACGCGGGTGCAGCCGCGAGCGGAGGCGCTATCGCCCTGGTACACGGTGGCTATCATCAACTGGGCGGAGGTGGCTCAGAGCTATACCCTGACGCTGGATGCGAACCTTCTTGGGGCGAATCCGCCGGAGGGAGAACCCTGGTTCCTGGGATGGGAGTTTTTCGAGCGGCGTCTGCTGGGACGGCTGGCGTGGGGGGATGCTCTGCCAGAGATCACCGTACCGCCCCACGGCACGCGTGTGCTGCGGCTGACCCCGTGGGATGGGCGCACGCCCACGCTTTTAGCTACGGACCGCCACCTCTCGATGGGCGGGGTAGAGATTGCGGATTGGGCATTTCAGGAAGGCGCGGTGGAGATGAGCATCGTCTCTGTTTGGCGCGAGCCTTTCTCGATTTGGTTGGCCTGTCCGGCAGGCAACCGACCAGAGGGCGTGCGGCTCATCGAGCAGCGCGTGCGGAGCGGGCGGCGGGTAGTTCTGCGCCTGTACCCCAAGTCTGGCTGATCAAGCGAGGAAGCGGCGAGCCTTGATCTGTGGACCCACCGAGCCTAGAATGGCGTTGTGGGGGCGTGTGTGTGGTTGCGAAAGGGAAGTGGCGAAATGCCGAACGTCGACAGGCTGAGTGAGGTAATGCGCGAGCGCGTGCTGGATGCGCAACGGAACGAGTTGACAGAGCACGCGATCTATCTAAAGCTGGCAGAGGCAGCGAAAGATGCCCGCAACAAGGAAGTGTTGGAGCAAATCGCCGAGGACGAGCGCAGACACTACGAGTTCTGGCGGGAGTATACGCAGCAAGACTCGACACCCAACCGGTTCAAGCTGCGCTGGTACCTCTTTTTGGCCAGGCTGTTAGGGCTGACGTTCAGTATCCAACTGATGGAGCGGGGGGAGCAACAGGCGCAAGAGATCTACGCCGAGATTGCCCACGCTCTGCCCGAGTCCGGGCATATTGTGGAGGATGAGGATCGTCACGAGGACCAGCTTATCGCGTTGATCGGCGAGGAGCGGCTGCAATACGTGGGGTCTATGGTGCTGGGGCTGAATGACGCCCTGGTGGAATTAACTGGGACGCTGGCCGGGCTGACGCTGGCCTTGCAGAACACCCGCCTGATTGCTGTCGCCGGGCTGATTACGGGCATCGCCGCGTCGCTGTC
>JAAYXX010000516.1 GCA_012515695.1 Chloroflexota bacterium | reverse complement strand
GAGTTGGATTCAGGCGAAGAGCTAGAGCGGTATTGGGGAGACATCAAGCGGCGGATTGCCAGCGTGCTGCGGGAGGAAGGGGTCAGCGCGCCCGTTGCGGGCGAACTGGCTATCCTGCCGGGGCTGGACGAAGTGCTGGCGCTGATGCGCATCAAGCGGTTCTACGACGAGGGCGAGTATGATGTGCTGATTATTGATAGCGCGCCCACCGGCGCTGCGATGCGCCTACTGGCGGCCCCGGACTTGAATCGCTGGTACACCCGCCAACTGCTGGGCATGTCGCGTGGTGTTGCCCGCCTGCTGTTGCCCGCTTTGCGCTCCAAGATCAAGGTCCCCATCCATGAGGATGCGGTCCATGCGCGGGTGCAACAGCTCTTTGAAGAGATTGACGCCCTGCGCGAGGTGCTGACCGATAGCCAGCGCACATCTGTGCGGCTGGTGTTGAACCCGGATCACCTGTCGGTGCAAGAGACGCAGCGGGCGTACACTTACATGAACCTGTTTGGGCTGAACGTGGATGCGCTGTTTGTGAACCGGATTCTGCCGGATGAGGTGCAGGACCCGTTTTTCAAGCAGTGGAAAGACGATCAGGCGGCGCATCGTCAGTTGGCGCACGAGTTGTTCGCGCCGCTGCCCGTGTTCGAGGTGCCCTTGATGCAGCAGGAAGTGGTGGGCATGGAAAAGTTGCTCGGCCTGTCGCAGCAGTTGTATGGCGATAGGGATGCCGTCCAGCCTTTGACCACCGAGCAGCCGTTGCATTTCTACATGGACGGCGACCGCTATATGTTGAGCCTGCGCGTAACCGGCGTCAAAGCGGATACAGTGGACCTGGAAAAAGAAGGCGATCAGTTGCGCGTCAAGTTGGGGTGGTTCAGGCGTTCCCTGATTCTGCCGCAATATCTGGCGGGCAAAAGCCCCTCCTGGGCACAGATCGAGGGGGATTATCTCAAGGTGGCCTTCCAGGACGCCTGAGCGCGCTTGCCAGACCCACTTGCAGCGCGCCCTTTTCGCCTTTTGACAGGCGAGTCCTCTCGGTGTTAGGATGCAACAGCTCAGGCTATGCGAGAGAAGCATAGCCTGAGCTGTTTGCCATTCACATGCCAGCATACACAGCCAAACGGGGGGAACATGATGCACAGTCGCGAGCGAGTGCGGCGGGCCATCGAGTTTCGCGGGCCAGATCGCGCGCCTATTACCCACGCAACGCTGCCCGGCGCGGTGTTGCGCTATGGCGCGGCGCTGGATGCACTCTATGCCCGGTATCCGTCGGACGTGGTGAACGTGGGCGGGGCGAGCACGGGCGAGTTTGGCCCGCAGATTGGCGTGCCCAGCCGCGACACCTGGGGGGCGCTGTGGGTGCGCTATACCGACGAACACAAGGGCCAGGTGGTTCACAGCCCGCTAAAAGATTGGGGCGCGCTATCCACCTATGAGCCGCCCGACACGGCCAGCGATGCGCTATTCGCCGAGATGGAGGCGCACCTGCGTCACAATGAGGGACAGCGGTATACCCTGGCTGATGGTGATACGCTGTGGCAGCGCATGTTCTATCTGCACGGCTATCGGGAGACGCTGGAGGATTTACTGCTCGACCCTGACCGCTGCGTCGCTTTGCGCGACATGATCCTGGCGGTGATGGTGCGGCGAGTGGAGCGGCTATGCCAGTTGGCCGACCTGGACGGCATCCACTTTCGCGACGATTGGGGCACGCAAGAGGCGCTGATGATTCGGCCTGCACTCTGGCGCGAGTTCTTCAAGCCCGCCTATG
>JAAYXX010000515.1 GCA_012515695.1 Chloroflexota bacterium | reverse complement strand
TGGGCGCGCTGCTGGCCGGAGGCAGCCTTGTATCAGCCAATAGCCTCCCTGGCGACCCACTCTACCCCATCAAGCGCACCTCGGAGCGCGTCCGTCTCCTGCTCACCTACAATGACCAGGCCCGCGAAGAATTGACCCGGCACTATGCCTCCTTGCGCGTGGCGGAAATCAAGCAGGTCACGGACCAGGGGCGAGAGACCAGGGTAGACTTTGCCGGGGAGATAGAGAGCATTCAAGGGAATACTGTCACCGTGGAGGGCATCCCCATCCAAATAGGCACAGATCAGCCCCTTGCGGAACAGCTCCACATCGGGGATCACGTCGAGGTGGTGGCCCACACTCAGGATGACGGCAGCGTCGAGCTTCACTCGCTAGCTATCAGCACCCCGCCGCCCAGCCCAACGCCAGCGCGAGCCGCTCCGGGCAACAGTACGCCCACCCCGCCCGCGCAACAAAAGCCCAGCCCTACGCTCGCCGCCGAACAGCCCGCGACCAAGCTCACCGCTGCGGCCACTCAAACGCCAACCCTGGCAGCGTCTGCTACTTCCCAGCCCACGCGAACGCCAGCCGCCACCCGCACCGCCTTCCCCAGCGCCACGGCGCAGCCCGTCGCCACCCAGTCCCCCACAGTGGCCACGCCCCCCCGCGAAATCGGGGTCCGCATCGAAGGACTGATCCAGGAAATCACCGGGGACTATTGGCTGGTGAACGGCCAGCGCGTGATGCTATCTAGCAGCACCCGCGTGAACCAGCCAGGCGCTACCACCGAGGTGGGCGGATGGGCCATTGTGGACGCGCTCCAGATGTCGGACGGCAGCCTGATAGCCAGAGAGATCATCGTGAGCCACAGTCCCGCCGATACGCCGCTCTTGCAAGAGTTCAGCGGCGTCATCGATCGCATCGAGGCGGATGAATGGACGGTGGCGGGCCGTCAGATTTCGCTGCTGACTGGCACAGTGATCGAGGGTGCGCCACAAGTGGGCGCGGTGGCCCATGTCAAGGCCCGCCAGTTCGCCGAAGGCAGGCTGGTAGCCGAATTGATCCGCGTGATAAGCCAATCAGAACAGGTGACACAGTTTGCCGGGCCTATCCAAGAGGTGAAACCGGGGCGCTGGGTCATCGCCGGGCAAGTGGTATTGGTCGGCCCCCATACGCAGATCGAAGGCTCTCCCGCCGTCGGGGCCACCGCTATCGTCAGGGCCGTCGTGTTGAGCGACGGCGCCCGGCTGGCGATTCACATCAGCGTGCAGCCGCCCACCGCCGCCCCCGCCACGGCGCAGCCAACGGCAACGCCCCCCCCGACAACCGCGCCCACCAGCGCCCCAACGGCAGAACCTTTGCCCCAGCCTACCAGCGTCCCCACAGCGGAGCCTGACCCAACAGAGGCCCCCACCGCCACGCCCACGCCCAACCTGTCGCCCAGCCCGACGCCCATCGTCGAGACGACTGCCTTTGCCCCCACGCCGGAAATCTGAGCAATCAGACGCCCCGCCAACTTGCGGGCCGGGCCATTCCGGGATATGATTCCCCGACACCCCAACCCTCCAGACCGGCCAGTGGCCTGCCCTGCTGGTCGTTTGGAAATAGCGTGGGAATCCGTGGCAGCCGGGAAATGATGGACAGGAAAATCCGCCTTACCATCACCATTTTGCTCGGAATAGGTCTGCTTTGCCTGTCGGATGGCGCCATCCGGCAAGTTTGGGCTGCGTCGCCAACCCAGGCCCTGGCGGCCCCCCAACTGATGGCCGCCACCTGGATCTGGCAGCCCATTGACCCCATCGCCGCAACCCCTACCCACTCGACCGACGCCACGGTTGCCGTCACTCGCGACGGGACGACTTGTGTGGTGTGGACAGAGACAACGGAGGCAGGATGGCCCTGGCTGTACTATTGCGTGGGTGATGGAGCGGGTTGGTCAGAGCCGAGCGTCTTGTTCATCGGTCAAGACCCCGACCTGGCTGTCTCGCCCGACGGCGTGGTGCATCTGGTATACTCTAGCGAGCTATTCGGCAACCAGGAAATCTATCATACCACGTGGGCCAACGGCAGTTGGACCTTGCCAGAGAACGTCTCTAACACAGAGGGCAGCTCGACACAACCAGCCATTGCGCTGGGAAGCGACGGGCAGCCGGTTATCGTCTGGACAGAAAGCGCGGGGGGACAATCGCGCATCTACTACGCCTGGCGCGATGGGCACTGGGCCACCTACTTAATACCCGCGACTGGCGGCGGCAGCGCCCCCGATGTGGCAATAGGAGAGGCGGGCCGGGTCTGGGTGGTGTGGCAGGCGTTGGAGGGCGCGCACCACGACGTCTATGCACTGTACGGCACACGCGCCGAGGGGATCGCCTGGGCGCAGGTCGCCATGAACATCTCTGACAGCCCCGCCAACGACTCCCTGACCCCTGCCCTGGTCGGAGCGCCGGGGATAGGCGCTTTTCTCGTCTGGCAAGAGCGCGAGCAAGACATCCACCGCGTCTACTATGCGGACAATCTGGAATATGGCGCGTTCTGGGGAGAGCCGGTCTGCCTCTCGCCCGCGGGCGTATCGTCCGAGCGCCCCAGCATCGCCGCCACAGGGCCGGGGAGCGTGCGCGTGGCCTGGGACACGGGCAAACAGCTATTGCTGCGCTACCGCCTCCCTGACAAAAGCTGGTCGCCCCAGACGATCATCGCCAACGACCCCATCGCCATCGGGCCGGTCGCGCTGGCCCTCTCCCCCGACCTCACCCTGCACGCCGTCTGGTCGCAACAGCTGGCCGCCCCCGCCCACGATATCTATCACCGCAGCGGCAAGCTGGATTGGCCCTATCACGCCTGGCTGGCGCTGGCCCTCTCTTCCTGACCCGGTCCCGAGCACCGCTCCAGGTATACCAGCAGCACAGAAATATCCGCCGGAGTGACCCCCTGAATGCGCGAAGCCTGCCCCACCGTCTGCGGGCGATGCGCCGTCAACCGCTCCCTGGCCTCGTTGCCAAGGCCCACAGCCCCGGCATAGTCAAACCGCTCAGGGATGCGCCAATGCTCCAGCCGGTGCGCGCGCTCTATCTGGCGCTCCTGCTTGGCGATATACCCCTCGTACTGAATCGCCGTCGTCACCTGCTCGACCACCTGGGGCGGAAGCGGCTGCTCAGGCGGCGCTATGTGCTGGATGATCGCATAGGTAACGCCGGGTCGCCGCAGCAAATGGCGCGCCGCCACCGCCTGGTCGAGCGGCTCCAGCCCGTGGGCCGTGAGCAGCGCGTTGATCTCGGGGCCGGGCTTGATAATCACGCGCTCTAACCGCTGTATTTCGGCTTCCGTCGCCCGCCGCTTTTCCTCTGCCGCCCGGTAACGCGCCTCGTCCACCACGCCAACACGATAGCCAATGGGCGTGAGACGCAAATCAGCGTTATCATGGCGCAGCAGCAAGCGATATTCCGCCCGGCTGGTCAACATCCGGTAGGGTTCGGTGATCTCTTTGGTCACCAGGTCATCCACCAACACGCCCAAATATGCCTCGTCGCGCTTTAGCTCCAGGGGCGGCTCGTCGCGGGCAATCAACGCCGCGTTAATCCCAGCCAGCAAGCCCTGCGCCGCCGCCTCTTCATAGCCCGACGTGCCATTGATCTGGCCTGCATGGAACAGCCCATGCACGCAGCGCGTTTCCAGGGTCGCCTTGAGCTGGAACGACGGCACATAGTCGTACTCGATGGCATAGCCGGGCCGCATGATCTCGACATCGGCCAGCGCGGGGATGCTGTGCAATATCTCGCGCTGCACGTCCACCGGCAGGCCGGTAAAGCACCCCTGCACATACACTTCGGTGGTATTCCAGCCCTCCGGCTCCAGGAAAAACTGGTGCGCCTCTTTTTCAGCAAAACGCACGACCTTTTCCTCGATGGAGGGGCAATAACGAGGGCCAGCCGCTTCCACCGTTCCCGGCGCAATGGGGGAGCGGTGCAGGTTGTCCCGAATGATGCGGTGCGTCTCGGCGTTGGTGTGTATCAGATAACAGGGAACCTGTGGCCGCCACGCCGTCTGACGCGCCACGGGATAGACCGGGTGGATGGGCAGCGTCAGGAATTGCTGCGGCTCCCCCAGAAAGGAGAAATACAGCGGCTCGTCACTGCCATATTGCGCCTGCGTCAGATCATAGCGAATGGTTCGGGCGTCCACTCGCGGGGGCGTGTTGGTCTGCAAGCGCCCCAACGTCAAGCCCAACTCGCGCAACGACCGGGCCAGCCCCGTGGCCGGGAACTCGCCCGCCCGGCCCGCCGATGTGCTGAACTCGCCGCTGAGGATGCGCCCATTCAAGAACGTCCCGGTGGTAATCACCACCGTCGGCGCGTAAAACACCTCCCCGCGATCCAGGCGCACGCCTGTCACGCGGTCGCTCTGGGTCAGCAGTTGCTCCACCGTGCCCTGCTTCATGCTGAGATTGGGCGTGCTTTCCAGCACGTGCTTCATGCACAGGGAATAGAGGTGCTTGTCTGCCTGCGCGCGAAGGGCCTGCACCGCCGGACCTTTGGACAAGTTCAACATGCGAATCTGGATAAACGTCCGGTCTATGTTCCGCCCCATCTCGCCGCCCAGCGCGTCCACCTCACGCACCAGTTGCCCCTTGGCCGACCCCCCAATACTCGGATTGCAGGGCATCTGGGCGATCAAGTCCAGGTTCATGGTCAACAACAGGGTACGCCGCCCCATGCGGGCAGCGGCCAACGCGGCCTCACATCCGGCGTGGCCCGCCCCCACAACGATGACCTCGTATGTATCGGGCGCGAAACGCCCCGGCGCGTCTGTGGCGCGAAAATCAGGTGCTTGCATTGCTCTCTGTCAAAACCTCCACGGTGAAACGATGCGCGATTGCCCGGAACCGCCCCCAATCTTGCCACTCGCCGGAAAGCGACTCCAATTCCTCAGCCAGCGCCAGCAGCCCGGCCAGATCCACTTCACGAAAGCCGGTAATGGCCTCGTCCACGTCTTGCACGGCCAACGTGCCTCCCACCTCTGCCACCAGGAACACGTATGAGGTGAGGGGAACGCTCTGCCCCTGCCAGATAAACCGATGCGCGAGTATCCCCAGAAAGCGCTCAATCTGGATTTCCAGACCGGTCTCTTCCCACGCCTCGCGATAGACGGCGGCTGTCAGGTCCTCTCCGAGCTTGACACCGCCCGACAACAAGCGGTAAACTCCAGAAGGATAGAATGCCTTGGTGTGAACGAGATAGCGTCCTGATGGACGGCGCAGAACCAACACGACCTCGGCTTTGCGCCGCCTGGACACGCCTCGCCAGTATGCGAGGGTTTCCTCTTGCACATTCAGGCTGTAGGCCCGTCGGGCGGGTGGCCCGTAGGCTTCCACGGCCTGCTGTATGCCGACTGTGGCCTGGTCTGCTGTCATCTCTTCCATTGTCGCACTTTCCTTCGATTATGTCAAACAAATGTGTCGGGCAAGGCACTAACTGCATCATTATAACATGGCCCTCGGCCCCCGGCGAAACTCTGGCTAACCGACAACGTATTGAGAGGTATAGAGAGGCGAGTCGCGTTGGCGCGGCTTGTACGCGGCTGCAAGCCGTGTGGTAAATCGCGAAACGCAGAGACCAGCCCGAATAAGCAAGCGTCGCGTAACGTTGTTTTTGTAGAAAGGCCATACAACCACGTGGATGCCAACCCGCGAGAGGAAGCCGAGCGAATCAAAGCGGCCTCCCAAGGGAACCTGGGGGCTTTTGCCGAGTTGGTGCAGACGCACCGCATGCGCGTGTTGCGTACGGCCACCGGTGTGCTCGGCTCCGTGGATGAGGCGGAAGACGTAGCCCAGGATGTTTTCATCAAAGCGTGGGAACACCTGCCAGATTACGACCCTCGCGGGTCTTTTGCGAGTTGGCTCTACCGCATCACCGTGAACACGGCTTTGGATGTGCTGCGCAAGCGCCGCGCAGACATTTCGTTGGATGACGCGCAATTGCCCAGTTCCAAAGAAGACCCGGAGGGAATGGCCCTTCGCAAGGATGAACGCCAGCGCGTGCAGGCAGCCATCGCCGCGCTGCCACCAGCGGCCCGCGCCGCGCTCATCCTCCGCGAATACGAGCAACTATCCTACAAAGAGATTGCCGATGTGCTGGATATTCCCATCGGCACGGTGATGTCGCGATTGAACTATGCCCGGCGCGCGTTGAGCGATAGCCTTGCGCCCGAACACAATGCAGCGGAGGTGTGATGCAAGACCATCCGGCAGACGCCCACTTGCAGCTTTACCTGGATGGCGAACTGGATGCCCATGCGCGGCAAGCCATTGCCGCGCACGTGGCCGCCTGTCCTCCCTGCCAACGCAAACTGGAAGCCTGCAATAGAATATGCTATCAGGTCCGGCAGACCGCCCCACCCTGCGCCGCGTTTTCCTCCGAAGGCGAGTTCTGGGGCAAACTGGCCGCCCGCCTACCAGCCAGTCCGCGCACGCGCTGGTCGCTGGCTCCTTATATGCCGCCG
>JAAYXX010000514.1 GCA_012515695.1 Chloroflexota bacterium | reverse complement strand
GGAATCTGGTCTGAGCGGTGCATGGGCTGCGGGAATTGCGTGCTGGACAAGTTCGGCGGGGTTTGCCCCGTCACGCGGTGCAGCAAGTCGCTGCTCAATGGCCCCTGTGGCGGTTCGGAGAATGGCAAGTGCGAGGTGGACCCGAAGAGCATTGATTGCGCCTGGCAGTTGATCTATGACCGGCTGGCGCGCATCGGCCAGTTGGATCGCTTGCTCGAGATCGAACCGGCCAAGGATTGGTCTACTTCGCGACACGGCGGCCCCCGCAAGATCGTCCGGAAGGATATGGTCCTATGAAAAGTGGCAGCAACCTCGAACGTATCCTGAAATCCGGCGCTTTTGCCGTAACGGCGGAACTAGGCCCCCCCAAAGGTCCCGACCTGCAGGTGGTGCATGAGAAAATCGAGTTGCTGCGGGGCAACTGCGACGCCGTGAACCTGACCGACAACCAGACGGCCATCGTCCGGTTGAGCAGCGCCGCCACCGCCGCCATCCTGGTGCAGGAAGGGCTGGAGCCGGTCATGCAGGTGACCTGTCGCGACCGCAACCGCCTGGCGATTCAGGCGGATTTGTTCGGCGCGGTGGCGCTGGGCGTGCGTAACCTGCTCTGCCTCACCGGCGATCACCAGTGCTTTGGCAATCATCCCGGCGCGAAGAACGTGTACGACATGGATTCCATCCAGTTGATTCAGATGGTGGCGCGTATGCGCGACGAGGGGCTGACCCAGAGCGGCGACCCCATCGAGGGGGCGATGCCGCTGTTCATCGGCGGGGCGGCCAACCCCTTTGGCGACCCGTTCGAGTTCCGGGTGATCCGGCTGGCGAAAAAGATCGCGGCGGGCGTTAATTTCATCCAGACGCAGTGCATTTTCGATCTGCCCCGCTTCAGGGAATGGATGAAGCGTGTGGTGGATCAGGGCTTGCATGAAAAGTGCTATATCATGGCGGGCGTCATGCCGTTAAAGTCGGCGGGGGCTGCGCGCTATATCAATAACAACGTGGCGGGCATCAAGGTGCCGGACGCGCTGGTCAAGCGCATGAGCGACGCCGGACGCGGCAAAAAAGCCCAGGCTGAAGGCATAAAGCTGTGCGCCGAGATTATCCAAGAGGTGCGCGAGATCGAAGGCGTGCGCGGAGTGCATATCATGGCTGTCGAGTGGGAGGCGGCCATCCAGCCCATTGCCGAGATGGCTGGCCTGCTGCCGCGCCCTGTGGTGCCAGTAGATACCCAAGGCGACGTGTAACGGCGAACGGGGCAGGCACGGACCGCTGGTTTCCAGCTGGCCATAGTACGAAGCCGCCAGGGATGGCGGCGGTCCAATGGGAGAGCCCAATGGGAGAGCCCTCACCCCAACCCTCTCCCAGGGGGCGAGGGAGCGGCTCCATAGGAGCCGAAGGTGAGGGTGGCCTGCCGGCGGTCCTTGGAAACCGCACCCACGAATAATGCATGGCGATAACACGGATTATCAAGAGAGGTCAGAGCATGGCGGACGAACAAAAGAAAGCGTATGACCCCAATTTCAAATACGACGTGGCCGCCCAACCCGGCGGCGAGCAGATCAAGGTCTGCTTTTCCTGCGGGACTTGCACGGCGGGTTGCCCGGTGACGGACGTGGACGCGCGCTATAGCCCGCGCAAGATCATTCGCCAGATATTGCTGGGCCAGCGAGAGGCCGTCCTGTCCAACGAACTGCTGTGGTATTGCGAGACCTGCTACACCTGCTCCGCCTACTGCCCTCAGAACGTGAAATTCGGCGACGTCATGCGCGCCATCCGTGAGATGGCCGTGGCCGAGGGCTATTGGACGCCCGAATTCCTCCAGCGCGTGCGTAACGTGGACCGGCTGGCCCACGAGTTGCGGCTGGATTTGGTGCGGGCGGCGCTGCGAACCAGCAGCGAGGCGGGCGCGGTTTCCATCGAATCCGCCGCAGAAGTGGTCAGTGACAAGATCAAAAAGGCGTCTGTATAACTAGCTTGATACCCAGTCATCAAGACTCATAGGGGATACATATATGGAGTCTGAAAAGACCGTCGGATCAGTATTGGTAGTAGGCGCGGGCATCGCCGGTATTCAGGCCTCGTTGGACCTGGCCGATTCCGGCTACAAGGTGCACCTGCTGGAGAGTTCTCCGGCCATTGGCGGGACGATGGCGCAGCTCGACAAGACATTCCCCACCAACGACTGTTCCATGTGCATCCTTTCGCCCAAGGTGGTCGAATGCGCCCGGCACTTGAACGTGGACCTGATGACCTGGTCCGAGTTGGAATCGGTAGAGGGGGAGGCGGGGAATTTTCGCGTGCGCATTCGCCACAAGCCGCGCTTTGTCAACGCCGATCGTTGCACCGGCTGTTCCGAGTGTACGCAGGTCTGCCCGATTCAGGTGCCAAACAAGTTTGACGAGAACATGGCCCCGCGCAAGGCCATCT
>JAAYXX010000513.1 GCA_012515695.1 Chloroflexota bacterium | reverse complement strand
GGGAAGGCCATCACCTCGCGGATGTTTGGCTCGCCCGCCAGCAGCATGACCAGCCGGTCAATGCCCGGCGCGATGCCTCCATGCGGCGGCGCGCCATAGGAAAAGGCTTCGAGCAGGTGGCCGAACTGCGAGCGCGCTTCGGCTTCGCTGAGGCCGATGGCGCGGAACATGCGGCTCTGGACATCGGGACGGTGGATACGGATGCTCCCCCCGCCGACTTCGTACCCGTTCGCCACCACGTCATAGGCTTTGGCGCGCACCTTCTCTGGCTGCGTCTCTAGCAGCTCCAGGTCCTCGTCAAAGGGGGCGGTGAACGGATGATGGACGGCGCTGTAGCGTTGCTCCTCCTCGTCCCATTCCAGCAGTGGGAAATCGGTTACCCAGGCAAAGCCCAGCACGTCGTCATCCAGCAATTGCAGGCGGCGGCCAAACTCGAGCCGCAGTTGCCCCAGCGCCTCGGCGACCACCTTGGGCGAGGGGTCGGCCACAATCAAGATCAAATCCCCGGTCTGGGCGTCCATGCGGGCCAGAATGGCTTGCTGCTCCTGCTCGGAGAGGAACTTGGCGATGGGCGAGCGCAGCTCCCCTTCGCGCACGGCTATCCACGCCAGACCCTTGGCCCCGTTCTTCTTGACCATTTCGGTCAGTTCGTCGAGTTGGCTGCGGGTGTACTCGGCGCAACCTTGCGCCCGGATGGCCTTGACCTGTCCGCCCTCCTCCAGCGCGCTGGTGAACACGCGGAACCCGGACTCGCGGACGATGTCGCTCAGGTCGGTCAGCAGCATATCAAAGCGAATGTCTGGCTTGTCGCTGCCGTACCTGTCCATCGCCTCGGCATACGTCAGGCGCGGGAACGGCTCGTACAGGATGCGCTTGTTCGTCACGGCGGGGACGAGCGCCCGGAACAGGTCTTCGGTTATCTGCATGACGTCGTCGCGGTCTACAAACGACATTTCCATGTCGAGTTGAGTAAATTCGGGCTGGCGGTCTGCGCGCTGGTCTTCGTCTCGGAAGCAGCGGGCGATCTGGAAATAACGCTCCATACCCGCCACCATCAGCAATTGCTTCAACTGCTGGGGCGATTGGGGCAGGGCGTAGAACTCGCCAGGATGCAGGCGGCTGGGCACGACGTAATCCCGCGCCCCTTCTGGCGTGCTCTTGATCAGGATGGGGGTTTCGATCTCGATGAATCCCCGCTCTGAGAGGAACTCGCGGATGAACTGCACGGTTCGGTGGCGCAAGATGAGGTTGCGCTGCATGCGCTCGCGCCGCAAATCGAGGTAGCGATAGCGCAGGCGCAGGGCCTCATCCACCTCGGCGTCCTCGTTGATATAGAACACTGGCGTCTTGGCCTCGTTCAGAATCTCGACCTCGTGGGCGATAACCTCGATCTCGCCGGTGGGCATTTTGGGGTTTGTCAGACCTTCCGGGCGATGGCTGACCTCCCCGCGCACGCGAATGACATACTCGTTGCGTAGCCGGGCGGCTATTTCATGCACGTTATTCGATGAATTGGGATTAAACACCACCTGTGTCAGTCCCCAACGGTCGCGCAAATCCACAAAGATCAAATTACCATGATCTCTCCGGCGATTTACCCAACCAGCCAGGGTCACTTGAGTGCCAACATCCGCCGCACGTAGCTCTCCACAGGTATGTGTCTTGAGCATTCTAGTCCTTCCTTCACCGAATACAGAATGGTTTTCCGAGATTCCCTTATTATATGCGCCCGCCAATGGCAGGCAAAACGCCTATCGAAATGTAAATGGTCAGGTGTGAGAGAAGGGGATTATCATGAGGATGGTTGAAACCGCGGCAGCCTCTGCATCGTCATACATGGCGTGCCTGCACAAGCAGGCACGCCATATAATTGGACCGCCGGCTTCCAGCCGGCATAATATGAGCCGCCAAGGATGGCGGCGGTCCAATGGGGAGACCTCACTCCCTGTCCGCCCTTGAACCACGGGGCGAGGGCCTGAACTGCTACCAAAAGGCCGAAAGGCGAATGCGCTTTATCCGTTGAATTCCCATCGGGTGCATGTTACAATAGCGCCCATTGCAGCCAGTGGCCCCGCTATTAGCGGCCCGCTCTGTGACGAACAAGGCCGCAGGGAGGCTACTCGGCACCTTACATGATCGCGCACAGGAGGAATACCATGAAATTCACGGGAATCTGGCCCGCTCTGGTGACGCCCCTGACAAACGAGGGGAAAATACACGTCGAAGCCACTGAAAAGCTGGTCGCGGATTTGCTGGCGACAGGTATCGGCGGCCTGTATGTCTGCGGCGGCACGGGCGAGGGGGTGCTGCTCTCCCCGGCGCAGCGGCGCGAGATGGCCGAGTTGGTGATCCGGCTGGTGGCCGGGCGCGTGCCTGTGATGATCCACGTGGGCGACATCACCACCGAGACGTCGGTGGAGTTGGCCCAACACGCCAGCCTGGTGGGCGCCGACGCCGTGAGCGCCATCCCGCCTTTTTATTATAGCTATCCCTTCCCCGCTATTCTGGAACACTACCGGGCGATTGCCGCCGCCTCGGCTGTGCCGCTCTACATCTATTTTATTCCGGGGGCCACTGGCACCGCCGTCACTCCCCAACAGCTTTTAGAGATTTGCGCCCTGGATGGGATTGCCGGGCTGAAATACACCTCGCAAGACCTGCATTTTCTTTCCACTTTGATGGCCTTGCGCGACCCGGAGCAGGTGACGGTGTTCTCCGGGCCGGATGAGCTGTTCCTGCCCTGCCTGTCGCTGGGGGTAGAGGGGGCGATTGGCACGACGTACAACTTTATGCCGCGCCTGTATATTGACATCATGCAGTCGTTCTTGCATGGCGAGCACGAGACGGCCCGCCAGCTTTATTTCGCTGCCCGGCGCATCATCCTGGTGCTGTTGCGCCATAGCGTGATCGCGGCCACCAAGGCGTTGCTG
>JAAYXX010000512.1 GCA_012515695.1 Chloroflexota bacterium | reverse complement strand
CGATCATTCCGCTTTCCAGGATCGTTATACCGACCTGAACGTGGGCGCGATAATCCTGGCGACCGGCTTTGACGAGTTTGACGCCACGCGCAAGTATGAACTGGGCTACAGCCGCTTTAAGGATGTCGTTACCAGCATCGAGTTCGAGCGCATCCTGTCCGCCTCCGGGCCGTATGCCGGGCATGTGCAGCGCCCGTCGGACGGCAAGACGCCCAGGCGCGTCGCGTTCTTGCAGTGCGTCGGCTCGCGTGACCAGCAGTGCGGCAACACCTACTGCTCTTCTGTTTGCTGCATGTACGCCATCAAAGAGGCGGTCATTGCCAAGGAGCACGTCCACGGCATCGAGCCGACCATTTTCTACATGGACATGCGCGCCTTTGGCAAGGACTTTGACAAGTATTACGAGCGGGCGCGGGATGAGTACGGCGTGCGTTTTGTCCGGTCGCGGGTCGCCAAGGTGGACCAGGGCACGGACGGCACGCTGGACGTGGCCTATGTCACCGAGGATGACCGGCTCGTACACGAAGAGTTTGACATGGTTGTGCTGTCGGTGGGGCTGGAACCATCCAACGGCACGCGCCAGTTGATAGAGAAGCTGAACCTGCGCGTGGGCGAGGGCGGCTTTTGCTATACCGACGAGTTTGCCCCGTTGGCTACCTCTCGCGCTGGCATCTATGCCTGTGGCGCGGCCAGCGGCCCCAAGGATATCCCCGAAACGGTGATGCAGGCCAGCGCCGCCGCCGCCGAGGTGGGCGAGTTGCTGTCCAGCCAGCGCAACACGCTGACCAGGGCCAAGGAATACCCGCCCGAAATAGACATTTCCGGCGATCCCCCGCGCATTGGGGTGTTTGTCTGCCATTGCGGCATCAACATCGCCGGGACGGTGGACGTGGAGGCGGTGCAGGAATACGCCCGCACGCTGCCCTACGTGGTGTATGCGGGGCGCAACCTGTTCACCTGCTCGCAGGATACCCAGGAAGCTATGAAAGACGTGATCCGCGAGCACCAGATCAACCGGGTGATCGTGGCCTCTTGCTCGCCGCGCACGCACGAGCCACTGTTCCAGGAGACGATTCACGAGGTGGGGTTGAACCCCTATCTGTTTGAACTCGCCAACATCCGCGACCAGTGCTCCTGGGTGCATATGCAACTGCCCGCTGAAGCCACGGAAAAGGCCAAAGACCTGGTGCGTATGGCCGTGAACCGGGTGGCGAACAATCGCCCGTTGTATGGCAGGCCGCTCCCCGTGACGCACAGCGCGCTGGTGGTTGGCGGCGGCGTGTCGGGCATGACGGCGGCGCTCAAGATGGCGGGCCAGGGGTATGACGTCGTCCTGATCGAGCGCGACAGCGAGCTAGGCGGCAACGCCCGCCATATCCACCAGACCTTGCGTAACAAGCGGGTGCAGGCCATTCTGAGTGACATCATCGCGCAGGTGCGCGCCAATCCCCGCATCACGGTGTATACCGACGCTACGCTCAAGCAGGTGGACGGCTTTGTGGGCAATTTCCAGAGCGTGATTGCCCAAGGGACAAATGGTCACGACCCGCAAGAGATCACGGTAAAGCATGGCGTGATTATCGTCGCCACCGGCGCAGAAGAGCGCACCACGACGGCCTACCTCTATGGGCAGGACCCGCGCGTGGTTACGCAGCGCGAGCTGGAGGGTTCGTTGGCTGACGGCAGCCTGAGCTTGCCCGCAGGCCGCCCCGGCACGGTGGTGATGATCCAATGCGTCGAGTCGCGCACGCCAGAGCATCCCTATTGCAGCCGCGTGTGCTGCTCGCAGGCGCTCAAGAACGCCATCGCGCTCAAAGAGCGCCAGCCGGATACCAACGTGTACGTGCTATACCGCGACATTCGCAGCTATGGCCTGCGGGAAACGTACTATCAGCAGGCCCGCGACATGGGCGTGCTGTTCGTGCCCTATAGCATGGAGGCCGACGAGCAGGGGCGTGGCGGTCAGCCCGTCGTCACCAACGAGAATGGCCGCTTGTTGGTGCGGGCATACGATCCCGTTACCGGCGGCGATCTGGAGATTGAGGCGGACGTCCTGGCCCTGAGCGTGGGCATCAAGCCACGCGACCAGGCGGAGCAGTTGGCGGCCATGCTCAAGGTCCCTTTGAACGCCGAGCGGTTCTTCCTGGAAGCGCACATGAAGCTGCGGCCTGTGGATTTTGCCACCGAAGGGGTCTATGTGGCGGGAATGGCCCACAGCCCCAAGTTTATCGAAGAATCCATCGTGCAGGCGTCGGCTGCTGTTTCGCGGGCCGCTACCGTGCTCGCTCAAGAGCAACTCATGTCCAGCGGCCAGATTTCGCATGTGGACCAACTGCTGTGCGTGGCCTGCGGCGATTGCGTCAAGGTGTGCCCCTACCAGGCCATCCAACTGGTGAACAAAGAAGTTACGCGGCGCAATTTCAAGGATTGCGCCGAGGTCAACCCGGCGTTGTGCAAAGGATGTGGGGCCTGCACGGCGGCCTGCCGCTCGGGGTGCATTACCCTGGACGGGTTCGACGATGCCCAGATCATGGCCCAGATTGCGGCCCTCGTCTCGTACTGACGGGGCGGGCGTAGCAGATAGAGGATGTAGCGAATGGCGGATACAACGAACAACGAACAGTGGCAGCCCAAAATCCTGGCCTTTTTGTGCAACTGGTGTTCCTATGCCGGGGCTGATCTGGCCGGGACGTCACGCATCCAGTACCCTCCCAATGTGCGGATCATTCGCGTGCCCTGTTCCGGGCGGGTGAACCCGATTTTCATCGTGGAAGCCTTGCGTCAGGGCGCGGACGGCGTGCTGGTTTCCGGCTGCCATCCGGGGGACTGCCACTATTTGGCGGGGAACTATTATGCGCGGCGGCGTTTTGCCCTGCTCCAGCGATACCTGGAATATCTGGGCATCGAGCCGGGCCGCGTGCAGTTCTCGTGGGTTTCTGCCTCGGAGGGGGGGCGCTTTGCCGAGGTCGTGACCAAGGTTACGGAGGACGTCCGGGCCTTGGGGCCATCGCGCCACCTGAATATCAACGCTGTGGCAACGAGGAAATAGGATGACCAGAGGCGATATGAGCGCACTTTTATCTGTCCGAGAGACTGTTGCTGACTGGCTCCGTTCCGGCGAGATTGAGGTGTTTATCGGGTACGAGGCCGGGACTGTCCCGCTGCGCGCCACCCCCACGTTCATCCGCAAGCCGGAGGATGTGGACCGGTTGATCTGGGACGCCACTTGCGAGAACAACCTGGTCGCCTTCTTGCCCAAATATCGCGGCAAAAAGGTGGGCATCATGGTCAAGGGATGCGATTCGCGCGCCATCGTCGGGCTGCTGCAAGAGGGGCAGGTAATTCGCGAGAACCTGCGTATTGTGGGCGTGCATTGCCCCGGCGTGGTGGATGTGCGCCGGGTGGCCGCGCAACTCGGCGTGCCCGTGGAGAATATCGACGACGCCCGCATCGAGGGAGAGCAGGTCATCGTGGGCGAGCAGACCCTTGCCCTGCGCGATGTGCTGTTCGCGGGCTGCCAGACCTGTGTCCACCACGCGCCCGCCGTCTATGACGTGACGCTGGGCGAGCCGGTGGCCGATAGCGCGGAGGGCGATCCTTTCGCCCACGTGCGCGAGATGGAGGCGTTGAGCGCTGACGAGCGGTGGGCGCGTTTCGCGCAAGAGCTGGAACGCTGCAACCTCTGCTTTGCTTGTCGCAACGCCTGCCCCATGTGCTACTGCAACATCTGCTTTGTAGATCGCACGATGCCGCGCTGGTTCAACCAGACGACGCAGCCGGAGGACAAGCAGTTCTACCAGATTATACGTACCTTCCATCTGGCCGGGCGCTGCGTAGGCTGTGGGGCCTGTACCCGCGCCTGCCCCCAGGGGATCAACATCCGGCTCTTCCTGGACACGCTGCGCGCCGACGTGCAAGAGCTGTATGGCTATGACGCGGGTGAAGACGCCGAGGCCAAACCGCCGCTGACCACCTATCGCGAGGACGATTACAACGACTTTATCCTTTAAGCGGTCCCCGTCCTTCACGGGCCGCCCTGCACAGGGGGATATTACTGTGGATGTGTTGATGCTATCCAAAAGGGCACTGGCTTCCACCCTCTATGACTTGTTGGACTTGTATCGTGTCATTGCGCCCTGCCAGCGAGACGGCGAATTGCGCTTTGACAGGGTTGTCAGCGCCAAAGAGGTCATGCTCGACTATGGCAATACGGCGAAATCGCCCAAGGGCGTGTTCTTTCCGCAACACGAGTCGATGATCAAGTTTGGGCGGCAGGTGGATCAGTTCAACCAGATCAAGCAGGTCCCGCTGGATAGGACGCCCACCGTGTTGCTGGGGGTCCGCCCTTGCGACGCGCGCGCCTTTGTGCTGCTGGATAGCGTCTTTGCTCAGGGGCGCTACCTGGACCCGTATTACCAGGCGCGGCGGCAGAACACACTGATTGTCGCGCTGGCTTGCACCAGCCCCCGGCAAACCTGCTTCTGCCACGCGTTTGAAAGCGGCCCTTATGACCGCCAGGGGGCCGATATTTTCCTGCGCGACGCCGGAGATGCCTATCTCGTCGAGGGTGTCTCGCAGAAGGGGCGTGACCTGATCTCCCAGGGTTATCTGGGACGCGCCAGCCAGGCGTATCTGGACAAGGCCGCCGAGATCGAGGCGCAGGCGGTGGCGCGGCTGGCCGATATCGAGCCGGTGGTGGGCATCGAAAAGCTGCTGCCCGGCCTGTTCGATAGCCCCGTCTGGCAAGAAATCGCCGAAAAGTGCATTGCCTGTGGCACCTGTACCTATACGTGCCCCACCTGCCACTGCTTCAATATCGAGGATCGCCTGCTGGCGAACAGCGGCGAGCGCGTGCGCGCCTGGGATTCCTGCATGTACCAGTTCTTTACCCAGCACGCCTCCGGTCATAATCCCCGCCCCGATCAGGCGTCTCGCTGGCGGCAGCGCACCATGCACAAGTTCGAGTACCTGCCCCGCAATGTGGGCCTGTTCGGTTGCGTGGGCTGCGGGCGCTGCGTGCAGAGTTGCCCGGTGCGGCTGGACATTCGCGGCGTGTTGCGGCGCGTGCGCGAGGCGGCATCTGCCGGGGGAAACGTTGAGGAGTGAACATGAGCGATACACACGTCTGTACCTGCAACCCAAGCGTCCAGAACCCCTACGTGCCCATGAGCATGATTGTGCAGCGCGTGACCGACGAGGTAGACGACCGCACGATCAAGAGCTTTGATCTGGCCTTTGCCCGCGAGGAGGACGCCCGCTGCTTCCAGTATACCCCCGGCCAGTTCTGCGAGTTGTCCGTGTTCGGCGAGGGCGAGGCCCCGTTCGGCATCGCCTCTTCTCCCACCGAGCAGGGGTTTCTGCGGTTCACCATTAAAAAGGCGGGCGTGGTCACGAGCAGGCTGCACAACTGCAAGCCGGGTGATGTGATTGGCTTGCGCGGCCCCTTGGGCAACTCGTTTCCGCTGGACTTGATGTGCGGCAAGGACGTGGTGGTCATCGGCGGCGGTTTTGCCTTTACCACGCTGCGCTCCCTGATTATCTACCTGCTGGAAAGCGGCGAGCGCGACCAATATGGCAAGATCACGGTGATTTATGGCGCGCGCGACCCTGGCTTGCTGATGTACAAAGAAGACCTGGCCGCCTGGGAACAGCGCGACGACATCGAGGTTTGCCAGACGATTGACCGCGAGGTGCCGGGCTGGACCCGCCGGGTGGGCTTTGTGCCCAACGTGACAGAAGAAGTAGCCCCCAACGCTGCCAACGCGGTGGCGGTGATCTGCGGCCCCCCGATTATGATTCGCTTCACCCTGCCCGTGATGACCAGGTTGGGCTTTGGCAAGGAACAGATATATACTTCGCTGGAAAACCGCATGAAGTGCGGTATCGGCAAGTGCGGGCGCTGCAACGTGGGCCATAAATATGTCTGCGTGGATGGGCCAGTGTTCAGCATGGCCGAGTTGGATCAGTTGCCGCCCGAATACTAGGGCGCTTGGGCGCGATTGCCCTCACTCCCTCACCCCCGGCTCCTCCGGAGCCGCTCGGCTGAAAGCCGCACTCTCCCAAGGGGCGAGGGCGGCATATATGCCGCGCCAAACGCCTTCTCCCCCCGGGAGAAAGCGGCAGGTATGCCGGTGCCCGAAGGGCGGATGAGGGGGGCTTGGATGCTCTGACCCTCACCCCGGCCATCTCCCAGGGGGGGG
>JAAYXX010000511.1 GCA_012515695.1 Chloroflexota bacterium | reverse complement strand
TGGGCGGCGCGTTCGATTGGGTCATGCAACGGGTGATTGACCTGTTCTCCGCGCTCCCCTGGTATCTCGTCACGCTCTACCTGGTGATGGTCCTGCGCCCAAGCGTCTTTAACCTGATCCTGGCGTTGAGTGTCACGAGTTGGGTTGGCTCCTGTCGGTTGCTGCGCGGGCTGACGTTCGCTTCCCGCGGGCTGGACTTTGTCGAAGCGGCGCACGCCCTGGGCATTCCAACCCACAAAATCCTTCTCAAACACGTGTTGCCCCAGGCGGCCCCCCTGTTGCTGTGGAGCTTTGCGGCGGGCATCCCCGGAGCAGCGTTCGCCGAGGCGGGATTGAGCTTTCTCGGCCTCGGCATTCGCCCCCCCACCCCTAGCTGGGGGCAAATGCTCGGTCAGGCAGGCCAATGGTGGATGTACTACTGGCACGTCTTTGTGTTCCCCTCCCTTGCCATTCTGATATCAGTGCTGGCTTTTCAGGGATTGGCAGACGGTCTCCAGCGAGCTATCGACTTTCAGGTCAACGTGTAGCAACAGAAAGGACAACAATGAACACGGCACAGCAAGCAATCACCCCTGCGCGATACACCTGCTATCGCGCCAAGGGGCCAATCATCATCGACGGCCATCTGAACGAACCCTCGTGGCGCTGCGCCCCCTGGACAAGCCTGTTTGTGGATATCGAGGGCGACGTCAGGCCCCGGCCCTGGTTTGGGACCAGGGCGATGATGCTGTGGGATGACGAGTATTTCTACGTCGCCGCCAGTCTGGAAGAGCCTGACGTGTGGGGAACGTTGACGGCACGCGACTCGGTCATCTGTCTGGAGAACGATTTCGAGGTATTCATTGACCCCGATAACGACGCGCTGAACTATATGGAGTTCGAGATGAACGCCCTGAACACCGTATGGGATTTGTTTCTTCCCAAAGCATATGACAAGGGAGGAGTAGCCGACACCAGTTGGGATTTCGTGGGGATCAAGCACGCTGTCCAGATCGACGGGACGCTGAACTGCCCCGGCGACGTGGATCGGGGCTGGACCCTGGAAATTGCTCTCCCCTGGACGAGCATGGCCGAACACTCGAAAACGGCCTGCCCTCCCAACCCCGGCGACGAATGGAGCGTCAATTTTTCGCGGGTCGAGTACCGGGTCGAGCGCGTCGGGGATTGCTACAAGAAGGTCGAGGAGATCCCTTGCGAGAACTGGGTCTGGTCTCCACAGGGGGCCATCAACATGCATATCCCCGAAATGTGGGGTTATGTCCAGTTTTCGGAACTGATTGTCGGTTCCGAGTAGCGCCCCCCCTCGCACCCGCCTCATATCCCCCCCAGATAGCGGCAAGCATCTGGACAAGCGCCACAGGTGGGCTGGTTCATCCAACCCACCTGTGATGCAATCATACAGTCGGTTCACTCTCTACCTGGTCGCTCGCGACAGACCTGCCGCTTGACGACAACGCCCATCCTCCATAGCATAGGGGCGCAAGCACAACAACATACGCCCGCCACGCGAGGCCGGGGGCTGGTTGCTGCGACTTGCAGGTTCGATCATCGCAATCTTCATCGCACGAGGTGGGGCGTGAGCATTATTCTCAACTCATTCTTGCTCAGTTTGGTTGCCGGGCTGGCTACAAGCATCGGTGGGTGCTGGGTGGTTTTCCATCGCGAGTTCGATATGCGGACCTATGACACGCTGCAAGGCTTTGCCGCCGGGGTGATGACCGCCATCGCCACGCTGGGCCTGATACATGAGGCGCTCATGCGCGGCGGCACGCTGATCAGCCTGATCGGGGTGGCCGTAGGCGCCGCTATTCTGTTCGTGTTTGACCGCTTTTTGCCTCACCAACACGAGCATCTCGACTTTGAATGCATCAACCCGATCGCCTACCGCCAGGGCTTGCTGCTCTTTACCGCCATGACGCTGCACAACATCCCCGAAGGGCTGGCCGTAGGCACCAGCTACTCCGCACAGCCCGAACTCGGCCTGTTGCTCGCCTTGACCATCGCGCTGCACAATATCCCCGAAGGAATCGCCGTCGCCGGGCCATTTCGCGCCTGCGGTATGTCCAAGTCCGGCGCCTTTCGCTGGGCAGCCATCTCTGGCCTGGCCGAGCCAGTAGCCGCCGTGGTGGGAGCGGCTTTTGTCACGCTTTTTGAGGGGTTGCTGCCCTTCAGCCTGGCCTTTGCCGCCGGGGCCATGCTCTATGTCGTCTCGGACGAGCTGATCCCCGAAAGCCACAGCCACGGCTACGAACACCTGGCGACGCTGGGGTTTATCGCCGGGTTCCTGGTGCTGTTCGTGCTGATGCAAATGGTCTGAGCAGCACGTCTGTCATCCATGCCCCTGCTTTGCCATATAACCAGCATAAAACCAGGCGCCGCAGCGCCCAGGACGTATTGTTATGTAAATAAAAACACGGAGGGAAGATGAGGGGCGCGCCCGAGCTTTTACGCCCGTCTCACAGCAGTCATGGTGGAACGCTGTATATTGGTGGCAATCACATGATCGTAGCTCCTGACTGCAAAAGGAGACGCTCGTATGAAGTGGGTCTAATCTATCACCTGTTACGCGGACAGGGGGCAATCCTCAGAACGCCCAGGGCAAGGAGGATTCCCCCTCCCTAACTCCATTTGGCGTTGGGACGGACGAGCCACCGGCGCTGTTTCGAGCCTTCAACAGCAGTCGCGCGAGGCCGTCGGCGGATGGCAGGAAACCCCCGCTTGCACCGCTCGAGGTTCTCCCCCCACAGCGCGCGCAGACAACCGAGACCGCGCCGCCACTGCGCGATCCTTTCCGGCAGGCCAACCAACCTCTCCCCGCGTCTATCCGACCACTTGAGCAATCCGTCACCTATCCTCTCTGCAAGCGACCGCACGACCCCGTTGTTGTCCTTGTAACGAGGCAGCAGTCCAAAGGTTACGGATATTCCGTATTTGCCCGCATTTTTCAAAATTCGACTCTGCGCCCCGCCCATCCATCGTTGACAGCGCCCAATGCCACGCCTATAATGGACCGACCGTCGGGTGGTATATGTTTAGCAGGAGGGGCTTGCGGCGTATGAAAGTACTCATCACCGGTGGGGCTGGCTTCCTTGGCTCTGCTCTGGCTAATCGGATGGTTGCCGAAGGTCACCATGTGCGCGTGCTAGATGACTTGAGTGCGGGCGAGAGGGAACGCCTCGACTCCAGGGTGGCTTTCAGCGCGGGGGATACGCGTGACATACCCAAGCTGTGGTCTCTGCTGCAAGGCGTGGATTGCGTCTATCATCTGGCCGCCCGCGTCAGCGTCCCCGAATCCATCCTGTATCCGGTGGAGTACAACGCCGTCAACGTCGGCGGAACGGTGAGCCTGCTGACGGCGTGCCGCGACGCCCAGGTCAAACGCCTGATTCTGGCTTCTTCCGGGGCCGCCTACGGGGAACAGGCCCAGCAGCCCATCAAAGAGGACTGCATGTTACACCCGGCGACCCCCTACGCGGTGAGCAAGATGGCTTCGGAGCAATATGTGCTCGCCATCGGCAAACTGTGGGGCATCGAGACGGTGATCCTCCGCATCTTTAACGTGTACGGCCCTGGTCAACCCCTGCCCCCTTCCCACGCGCCGGTTATCCCGCGCTTTGTAAAACAAGTGTTGAGCGGGGGATCGGTGGTGATTTTCGGCAATGGCCGCCAGACGCGTGATTTTATCTACGTCGGGGATGCCGTAGACGCCCTGCTGCGCGCCGGACACACCGCCGGGATCAACCGTTCCATCTTGAACGTGGGCAGCGGCGTAGAGGTGAGCATCTCCCAGTTGGTGGATACCATCGAGCGCATCACCGGCCGCCCGGCGCATCGCCTGTACAATCAGGAGGAGAGCGGCGGCGCTTCGCGGCTGGTGGCCGACATTGCCCTGGCCCGCCAAAAGCTGGGATTCAAGCCCAAGGTAGACCTGGCCAAGGGGTTGCGCCTAACCATCTCCCTGGACGCTCGTTTTTCGCAGCTGTAACCGCATCAAGCTGTTACATGCCGCTCGCCGAGGATCACTGGCGAGCGGCCATTGGTAGCGTGCGCTCAGTCGCCTGCGCGACGCTAGTCTTGCAGCGTGGGCGCGTCTTCGACCAGGACCTTGCCAGCTACAGCCTCATCAATCGAGTGTACGGTGCCCCCCGCATCCTCGATGATCGCCAGGATATCCTCATAGTCCAGGTCGCTCCCCTCCAGGGTGATCTTGGCATTCTCCACCTTGCGGTCTACCTCATAGAGGCTGATATTCACCCCATCCACACCCGTCGAGCCAGCCAGCCTGCGCGACAGCTCGATGATGTCCGGGTCATGAGGCTTGAGCACGTCGAGGACAATGCGTCGGATCTTGGCTTCCATGCCTTTTTATCTCCTTGATTTTTCAGTCTATATCTGTGTCGACCATCACTTCCGGGTCAGGCCGACTCAACTGCTCCTGTTCCTGGGAACCTTCGGGCTGCGTTCTGTCCCAAGCGGCGTACTTGCGGGCAAACAGCAGGAACCCGGTGTGCGCCACCATCCTATCTTCCGGACGCAGCCGCGCCGCGACGGGCTTGTACTTGCGCACCAGAATCTCCAGCACCTCTATGGACGTCAGAGGGTGGCGGGCCATCTCGGCCAGGAGCCAGGACACCTGGTTCGTCGTAGGAACCAGCGCCCCAAAGAACCCGCCGTCCACGAGAGCGTCCATCGCCTGTGGCATATAATCCCAGGGTTCGCGCACATCCAAAAAGACCGCGTCAACATCCGTCTCGTCAAACCCCTCCTGGATATTGCGCTGCGTCAGCCGTACATACTCCTGCATCCCTGCCAACTGGATATTCCGGCGGGCCACATTGACCATATCTTCGCGCGCTTCATAGGAATAGACCATGCCATCCGGCTGCACCGCGTGGGCCAGCGCAATGGTCAACGCGCCGCTGCCCGTGCCAGCCTCGATGATACGCCTTCCGTTG
>JAAYXX010000510.1 GCA_012515695.1 Chloroflexota bacterium | reverse complement strand
TGTTCGTGCGGCATCTGAACGCAACAGACGGCTGGGTCGGACTGAATGGCACCATGGCAAACGTGGGGGTCATCGTCGGCTACTGGGCATGGCGGCGGATCATCCGTAAAACGGGCGAGAACAAGGCCATGCTGATCGCGCTGCCGCTGGCCTGCGCCTACCCCTTCATGGTCGCGCTAGTGCCCAACCTGACCTTTATCCTGCTGGCCGGATTCCTGATCAACGTGATCAACCCCGGCGTCAATCTCAGCCATAGCATGATCTTTTTGGACCTGTTACCAGAGGGCAAAAAGATGACCTCGACGGCAGTCTATAGCACTGTTATGAACGTGGGCGCGTTTATCGCCCCCATGATCGGGGTCGCCATTTCCGAGGCCATCGGGATCACGCAAACGCTTATTGTGGGCGGCGTAATGAGCCTGGTGGGAGCCTCCCTGTTCTACCTGTTCCCCGTGAGCGCCCCCCCTGCCGCCAAACCCGCGGCGCGAGGCGTATAGACAGGTCTCAGCGAACGGCAAGGCGCATTCGTCCTCATCGGCATCGCGCTTTGCAGGTTGCCGATCTATTTTGCTTGAACTACAAGCAGATATCCCTCGAAAGGCGCCCGCCTGTTGGCGGGCGCCTGTTCATGTTCCCCCAAACGGTGGCCCTCCGGCCTGTACCCACTGCGCCGTCCCATGAGGCTCACAGACAGACACTTGCGATTTCATGTAGCATTTACGTCTGCTGACCACATAACAAGCGGTCAGCGCATACTATATGCCCATTTCCCCAAGATTCCTTACTCTTCCGTTACGCACAGAAGCGCCAAGATAGTGCAAAATAAGGCTGTATGGCTCCGTAAACACTTGGTTAGAGCGCGGGTTCGCAAGGTGTAGGCGACATGGGGTTGGCAGACTCGGGCAACGCCGAAAGGAGGTGGATGTTCGGCTTCCCGGTGGTTCACTCGCGCATCGCTAGCAGTACGGGAAATGGTACCCGTCATCTCGAAACGCATAGTGCCTCGCACAACACACACTATCTTGGAGGAATGAATATGTCTCAAGTCTATCTCAAGCTCGCCGCTACGTTGCGTCAGTTGACCCGCCGCGAAGAGGGTGCGTCCCTGGCAGAGTATGGTTTGCTGGTGGCCCTGATTGCCGTGGTCTGTATCGCCGCCGTCCAGTTGCTGGGAGAGCAGATCAACGCCGCGTTTGAGACGATCACGTCCACGCTCTAGTCGTTCGCTCGATTTGTGGGAGAGCCTGGAACAGACTCTCCCCTCGAACGCTACGCCAGCCCCGCTCGCGCAGACCCCGCAGCACGCGCACCAAACGCGGGAACGCCCCTGCGGAACGGGGCTTGGCTCATTTATCGCGAGTGCTTCTCTCACCAACGGTCATTGGGATCAAGGAGGCATACATCCCCATGCAAGCAACGGCGAACCGGCGCCACGAGCGTGGGGCCACTCTGGTGGAGTATGCGCTGGTCGTTTCTATCTTGATTGTGTTCGTGCTCGGCATCATCGAGTTCGCGCGCATCATTTTTACCTACAACACCCTGGCGAACGCCGCCCGCGAGGGCGCTCGCTATGGCATTATCCACCCCCACGACACGGCAGGGGTGGAAAGCGCAACCCGCGCACTGTCCACAGGGTTGGACAGCACGCTGCTCGCCATCCAAACGACCTGGTCGAGCGACGCCGTGCAGGTGCGCATAGATTACCCGGTCCATCTGGTTACCGGGCCATTTATTCAGGCCATCGGGGGCACGCCGATAGTCCATTTGCGGGCCGTGAGCCGCATGAGATTGGAATAGGGGGCAAGAGTGGCACGTTTACGGGGATTCGTCTGGTTATTTGCAGGTTTGGTAGTCGCCGGTCTGGCCGGGATCGTGGCATTTGCCACGCTGACCCAGGCAACCCCCGAAATTGCCGCGTCGGAAGATGCTCGGCCCAAAGTGACGGTAGTAGTGGCGGCGCGCCTCATTCCCGTCCGCTCCGCCCTGACCCGAGAGGATGTGCAGCTCAAACAGATCGCTGTGGATGCTGTGCCCGAAGGGGCCATCTCTACCCTGGAAGAAGCCGAAGGGATGATTACCCTGGTGGACCTGTATCCGGGGGAGGTGCTGCTGGCGAAACGCCTGCTAGACCCCAACGTGACCACCGGCGATGGGCGGATGGCCCTGTACGTGGCCGAGGATGAACTGCTCATGGCGATACCTGCCGACGACCTGCTAACCAGCATGAACGTGCTCAAGCCGGGCGACCGCGTAGACCTGGCCATCAGCGTGGATTTTCCCACCAACCGCGACCTGCAAGCCCTGGCCTCGCAGGCGGGCAGCGCCAACGCTCAGGGGAGCGGCAGCGCCGCCGTCATGAGCGGAACACAACAGAATGATGACGAACAGGCCACCTTTTTCGTGCTGCAAAACGTGGGCATCGCCGGTATCATCGGCGGCGCGCACCAGTCCGGCGGAAGCGCGCCATTGGAGGCGGGGGCCAACTCGGTGACCAACACCCCGCCCCAGGCGTTGCTCATCACCATTGACCCGCAGGACGCCCTGATCCTGAAATTCGCCCTGGACTCGAACGGCGTCCAAAGCATTCTCCTGCGCGCCCCCGGCGTAGACCGCCCCTATGACACCGATCCGGTTGATGTGGATTACCTCATCAACCGCTACCAGATTCCCACAGCCATCGGCGAGTAGGAGACCGCGCAATGCTCAAAGTATCTGAAACGCGGTCGGCGGAACTACAACAAGGGCGACAGTTCGCCGTCAGCTTGCTGGGCAGTATCACCTGGACCTTTTTCTCGGTGGTATACCTGCTGGCGGCCCTGGACAAGGGCGATTGGATGGATGTGGGTCTGTGCCTGTTCTACATGATCGTGGCCTTTTTGATGGTGGCACGCCGTCCGGTTCAACGCAATGGCCCCTGGTGGGATCAGGTCATCGGGTGGGGATCAGCTGTGCTACCAATGGCCGGTTTCCGCCCGGCAGATGGGGGGTGGCCCATCATAGCGGCCATCGCGCAGGCCCTGGGAATGGTGGGCATGATTGCGGGGGTTGTGTCGCTAGGGCGAGCGTTTGGCATCGCCCCAGCCGACCGGGGATTGGTTACGACGGGGGCCTACCGGATTATCCGCCACCCGATGTACGCCAACGAGCTATTGTTCAACGCGGGATTCGTGGTTGCAAACCTTTCCTGGCGAAACGGGCTGGTGGCCCTGCTCGTGCTGGCTACCGTCGTGTGGCGCATCCTGCGAGAAGAGCGGCTCATCCGTGGCTATACAGCCTACGCCGAACAGGTGCGCTGGCGGTTGGTTCCCTGGATATGGTAGCTGCAAGGCGCGGCTAATGTGCCGTGTTCAAAGCTGGAGAGGGGGCGGCTGGTTACAGCCGGAGGTGAGTTTTCCCCCTAGTAGCAGGCGGCGAGTGGGGGCCGCCTCTTGGCAGCTTGTGACGATAGTGACCCCGTGTTTGGAGGAATGGCCTTGACGGTATACGAGACAATCCGCATCCTGTTGGTGAGCACCCAGGAATCCATCTACAATGAAGTCGTGCGCCTGCTCCAAGACCGGCTGCCAAACCATCGGGTCTACTGGGTATCCCAGCCAGATATTGCCTTGGGGCGGGCCGAAGAACTGGTGCCCCACGTAATCCTGATAAACGACGACCTCCCCCGTACTCCCCTGGCCTATTTCGTGCGCGAAGTGCTTGCCCATGCGCCAGGGGCGGCCATCCTCGTCCTCATCGAACCAAACGCCCTCACCGAGGCCAGCCAGGCCATGCTGGCCGGGGCGCGGGGCTTTCTCCCCAAGCCACTGGACCCGGACCAGCTTGCCAACGGGCTGCGTGAGGTGTTGCGCCAGGGAAGCACGAGCGAAACCGAGGTGGCCGATATAGGCTGCGCCACGGGCCGGGTGATGGTCTTTTGCGCCCCCAAGGGGGGCACGGGCCGCACCACACTGGCGATCAATGTCGCCGTAGGGCTATGCCAGGAGTCCAATAAGCCGGTGGCGATGGTGGACGCCGATTATGCCGCGCCCGCTCTGGATGTGGCTCTCAACTTGCAGGGCGAGCGCACCGTCGTAGACCTGCTGCCCCGCCTGTCGCGGCTGGACAACGAACTGATTCGAGGCGTATTGGCCCAACACGCCTCCGGGGTGCAGGTGTTGCTGGCCCCGCCGCCGGGAACCCTGACCCAACCGATCCCCCTGCCACAGGTGCAGCAGATCGTCGCCACCCTGCGCCGCTCTTTTGCCTGGGTCATCATAGACCTGGGGCTGCCGATGGATGAGACGGCCTATGCCTTTTTGGATGCCGCCGATCGTATCATCATCAATGTCTTGCCAGAGATGGTGGGCCTTCGCAACACCCGCTTGCTGCTGGAGCAACTGCACGAGCGGGGCTACCCAGAAAGCAAAATGTGGCTGATAGTGAATCGGGCCAATATGTCCGGCGGGGTCAAAACCAAAGATATCGAGGGGCATTTGCACCTGCCCGTTACCTATGCCATCCCCGACGATCAACCGCTGGCTACCCACGCGATCAACCGGGGAGTGCCCGCCATTCTGAGCCATCGGCGCAGCGCCCTGGCCCGCAGCTATTCCAAGCTCGTCAAAAAGATCGTCGAAGAGTTCCCTCCCACTGCGCCGGGAGATCGCCAGTCGGATAGCCTGCGCCAGGCCGCCGAAGCCAAGGCCCTGGAGAATTTACTAGAAGAGCAATCCGTGGCCCCCTGGCAGATCAAGCCCCGGCCAGTCACCATCAGCCTGCACACCGCCCCTGCTACGGAGGACGCAAATGGCTAACGTAATGCGCGCCGGTTGGTTGCGAAAGCTTGTCAGCCGACGCCCTGTCCGAATACTGCTGCTGGCCGCCTGGGCGCTGCTGCTCCCGGTGGGCCTGCTGGTTGCCTGTCGGGCAGCGCCCGCCGCCGATAGCCCCCGCGCCCAAGTAGAGCTATCCAGCCCCCAGGCGGCCAGTTCCTCCTCGGTGACTCTGGCCGAATGGCAGGCCCAGCGGACGAACAGCGCGCTGCTTGTTGCTTTGCTGGTGGCCCTGGCGACCCTGATCGTTTTTGTCGGCATCTGGCGCACATTCCGCACGCAAGACCCGCTTCAGACCCGCATGGAGGAATATGGCATGGACGGCAGCTCTGCCTTTCTCCAAGAAACCCGTCCCGCCACCGGCCTGCGTGGCCTGTCCACCCTCAAACGCCTCGCAAACGGGTTGGGCGTGGGGCCGCGCCTGGC
>JAAYXX010000064.1 GCA_012515695.1 Chloroflexota bacterium | reverse complement strand
GTATGCCGCTCGGCAGTATGCCGCCCTCTCCCAAAGAGCGAGGGCGCGGCTCCGTAGGAGCCGGGGGTGAGGGTCTCCAACTCCCACTCCCTTGCCCCTTGGGTTCAAGGGCAGACAAGTAGCGCCTTGCAGGCGAAATTGGACCGCCGGCTTCCAGCCGGCACAAAGCCGCCAAGGATGGCGGCGGTCCAATCCCTTTCCAGGGAATGAGGGAGAATCCGTGGGCAAGGGCCTGCATTTACATGGGGGATATCGTTGATTTCACGCACCGACGATCCATCGGACGCGCCGCATCCGCCGGATGTGCAACATCCGCCGGATGTGCAACATCCGCCATCGGCTATAATGCACATACATTCCGCCAAACGGCTTCACATGCTTTGGCGCGAACATTGCGGCCTGCTCGCAATTCTGGCCCTGTTCGCACTGCTTTGTGGCGTCTATAGCGCAATCGTCCCGCTGGGCGAGCCGCCCGACGAACTCGCCCACTATCAATACGTGCGCTACCTCGACGCCACCGGCCACCCGCCCCTGACAGCGCAGGACCGCAGCGAGTCGGGCTACAAGGGGCACGAGCCACCCCTGTATTACATGGTCACACACCGGCTGACCCGTTTTTTGCGCGTGGCCCAACGCCCCATGCTGCCCTTGATAGACCCCGACGTCTCGCCCCGGCATAGCATCGGCGACGAGGTCATGCTGTGGAACAGCGTCCTCCACACCGAAGACGAGCGCTTCCCCTGGCACGGCACATCGCTGGCGTGGCACACGCTGCGCCTGCTCTCCATCCCCCTGGGGATGATCACCATCCTTTGCACCTACGGCATCGCCCGCACGCTGTTCCCCCAGCGCCGCACCCTGGCCCTGGCAGCGGCGGGGATCAACGCCTTTATCCCCCAGTTCGTCTACATCAGCTCGGTGATGAACAACGACAACCTGGCCGTGCCCCTGTCAACGGGCGCGCTGTGGATATTGGTGTACATGGCCCGCCGGGGCGACCTGCGCTGGCGCTGGTTCGTGCTGCTCGGCGTGCTGGTGGGGCTGGCGAGGATATGCAAGTTCTACACCCTGCTGCTGCTGCCCATCATCGCCGTGGCGCTGCTGCTGATTGCCTGGCAGCACAAACGCTGGGGGCGCGTGTTGCTGGGCGGGCTGCTGGTGCTGGCGTTGACGCTGGCCGTCGCCTCCCCCTGGATCATCGCCGTCCAGCCGGACAATCCCGATATTGCGCCCAAGGGCGTGGTGGGGTTCATCGCCAAGCTGCTGGACATCGTCCACACCGACCGCATGTTGCGCTCCAAGGGGATGAGCGCGGCGGGCGGCGGGCTGGCCGCCTTCCCGGCGATGGTGCTCTCCTTTTTCCAACTGGAACCCAAACGCTGGGCCACGCTGCTGTTCCAGTCGTTCTGGGCCTACTACGGCCCCATGACCGTAGCGGCCAGCCCCGCGCTATATCGCGCCCTGCTGGGCGTGGTGGTGCTGGCGGGCACGGGCCTGCTGGGGCTGGCGGCGCGCAGCTTGCGTCGGCGCGCTGTGCGCGTGGCAACCCCCGGCCTCGGCGGCGTCGAAACGCTGACGGCAACCCCACCAGACGGCGGGAATGCGGCGCAACCGCTCTCCTCACAGAGCGCCCCTCAAAAAGGCGGGGCGTTGGCCGTCGGCGTGGGCATTCTGGCATTGCAGGCCGTGGCCTTTTTGCTGCTGGAGGCGCTGTTCTACACCATTATGCGGCGGCTGCCCGACACAGCCCAGGGGCGACATATGTATTCGGCCATGCCCGCCTGGGCGCTGGGGCTGGCAGCGGGGCTGTTGGCCTGGATACCCGCCCGCCGCGAACGAGCGCTCGCGCCCATCGTCGCGCCTATCCTGATATCGGCGCTACTGATCCTGAGCGTGGTTGCCCTGCCAGCGTGGGTCATGCCCGCCTACCAGCCCCTCTTGCCGTTCCGCACGACGCTGATCCGCGCATGGCAGCCAGAAGCGCCGGTAGACGCAGAAGCGGCCCCCGGCATCCGCTATCTAGGCCCCCGTTCGGCCCAGATCGCCGCGCGCGCCGGAGAGACCGCAGAATTGACCCTGCTCTGGCAGGCAATAGCCCCTATCGAAACGGAATACCTGCTGCGGGTGGATTTGGTGGATGGCGAGGGGCGCGCCCACCTGCTGCACCTGTCTCACCCGTTGGGCGGGCGCTGGCCGACGCGCGCGTGGGACGAGGGGGTCTACTTGAGCGACCAGCACACGCTGGCCTTGCCCACGCTGCTGCCCGCCGGGGAGTACTCGCTGCGCGTTACCTGGGTGATGGACGACCTCCAGCCAGTCGGCCCGTCGCTCGACGCGGGCACGCTCCAGGTCAGTGCGTCGAGCGCGTCAACAGGCAGTCTACAGGTGGACATTGAAGGGGGACAAGACAGCGCCGTAGGCTATCGCGGCGCGCTGACCGTGACGGCTCCGGGCGCGCAAACCGCCCGATTCGTCGCCGACGATGGGAGCGCGTGGGAACCCATCGCCACCGAGACCTATGAGATAGGCACCGCCGCTCTCGAGCGGGCCTTTTTCATCGTGACGGGGCAAACCCAACCACGCGAATACCGGCTCGTCCTGAACGAAGGGCTGTCCGCGTGGGCCACCCGCCCCATTACCGTAACCAGCCGCGAGCGGCAATTCACCGCCCCCGCCGACCTGACGCCGGTGAACGCCAATTTCGGCGATCAAGTGACGCTGCTGGGGTATCGCCTGGAAGGCGTGGGCTGGAGCGAATCGCCACGCGAAGGGCTGACCGCCCCATACGCCACACTGCAACCAGGCCAGACGGTGGACGTGCTGCTGGCATGGCAGGCCCGCCGCTGGGTTCCCAGGAACTATACGGTGTTTGTGCATCTGCTGGACGAGAGCGGCGCGGTGCGCGCCCAGCACGATCAGGTGCCGCGCTTTGACTACTCGACGCTTTTTTGGGTGCCAGGCGAAATTGTTATAGACTGGTATCATCTATCCTTGCCGGAGGACGCCCCTCCGGGGAACTATCAGATTCAACTGGGGATGTACGAGCGAGTGAACAACACCCGGCTATCCATACAAGGAACCAACGGGGCAAGCGATACCCGCGTGCTCCTACCATCACTCTTGGTGCTGGATCAATGACCGTTTTGAACGCAAAGCAAGCGAACACCTGGCTACACCGCCGATCGTCACGCGAGGTACGGCAGCACTGGCCGCTCCTGCTGATTCTACCCATCTTTGTTGCGCTGGGTGTGTTGTATAGCGTCGTCACGCCGATCTTTGAGGTGCTGGACGAGCCAATGCACTTTCGTTACGCCAAACGGCTGGCCGATGGCGAGGGACTACCGACCTCGACGCCAACGCAAGATAGCTGGGAACAGGCCCAGGCTCACCAACCCCCGCTCTACTATGCCGTGGGCGCGCTGCTGATCGCCCCCATAGACACCGGCCCGAGTGATACGCTGTACGAGCCTAATCCGTTCAGCGCGTCGGGCATGCCGCACGCGCCCAGCAACAAGAACGCCGTGCTGCACCGCCCCGACGAGCAATTCCCCTATCGTGGCGTCTCGTTGGCGGTCCATTTACTGCGCTGGTTCTCTGTGCTCTGTTCGGCGGGCACAGTGGTGTTTGCCTACCTGTCGGCCCTGCAAATTGCCCCGCGACGGCGCGATATTGCCACCGGCACGGCAGCCTTGACGGCTTTTAACCCCCAATTCCTGTTCCTTAGCGGCGGGGCAAGCAGCGACGCGCTATTCATCTTGCTCAACACCATCGCCCTATACCTGGCCTTGAAAATCGCCAATGGCTGGGACCGCCCCCGGCGCTCGCCTCTCCTGTTGGGGCTGGTTGTGGGGCTGGCAGCGCTCACCAAACTCAGCGGGCTGGCCGCCATCGCGCTGATAATCGGCGCGTACGTGTTGCGCGTGCGACAAACGGAATCGCCCAGACTGTCCAAAGAGAACGTACTCGCCGTCGTTCACCCAATCGCCCTCGCCCTGGGAGCAGTGGTGCTGGTGGCAGGCTGGTGGTATGTGCGAAACATTGTCCTCTACCGCGACCCGTTGGGCATGAGCGTCTGGATGGATAGACTGGTCACGCCAGCCACCGCGTCCTCCCTGGGCGAAGCAATCCGCCGAGTGGCCGAGTCCGTTGTCTCGTATTGGGGTGTCTTTGGGTGGATGAACGTCCTGGCCGACGAGATCTTTTACACGTGGGCGCGCGTGCTTACCCTGGTGGGCATCGTGGGGATGGCGCTGTTGGCGGCGCGCACCTATTGGCAACGCAAGACATTCCGCGATCAACGGTGGCGCGCTCTTGGCCTGTTGGCCCTGTGGATCCTGGTAACGGCGACCTGGTTGATCGGCTGGACGCTAATCATCGCCGGGCCGCAAGGACGGTTGCTGTTCCCGGCCATCGCTGCCATCTCTTTCGTCTTGTTCACCGGGCTAACCGGCTGGATGCTTCGACGCATGGGAACCGTGCTGTCCTGGCTAATGGCCGGGGTCTTTGTCGTCATATCGGTACTCGTACCCTTCCGCTATATCGCCCCTACCTATGCCCAACCGCAGCGTATCCAGCTCGACCAGGTGCCCGCCGACCTGCAACCACTGGATATCTATTTTGGCGACAAGCTGTTCCTGCTGGGCTACGAGATTCCCGATGATAACGTCAAGCCGGGGGAAGCCCTGGGGTTGCGGCTCTACTGGCTGGCCCTGAAGCGCATGAGGAACGATTACACCTTTTCCGTGCAGGTGTTCGGGCGAGACGACGCGCGCATCGGCGGACTGGACACCTATCCGGGCGGCGGCAATTACCCAACCAGCCTGTGGATACCCGGCGAAGTGGTCGTGGAAACGTATGCCGTCCCCATCGACGCTGACGCGCAGGCCCCCACGGCGGGAACCGTGCGCGTGGGCATCTATGATTCCCTCTCGCAAGTGAACCTCGTGACGATGGACGTCCAGGCGCGGGAACTGGCTTTCCACCCCCAAATCGCGCAGGTGCGCGTCTCGCCGCCGGGGCAGATCATCTACCAGCCACGAGAGCAGGTCTCGCTCAACCTCGGTGACAACGTGCTGCTAACCGGCTACGATCTGCCCACCGAAAGCCTCTCGCCTGGGGATAACCTGGTCGTTACGCTCTACTGGAAGCCGATCAGTTGGATGCCAAACGACTATACGGTGTTTCTGCACCTGCTGGACGAAGACGGCAACATTGAGGAACAGGTGGATGAGCAGCCCGTCGCCGGAAACTATCCCACGCACCTGTGGGTGGCCGAAGAGACCGTGCAAGACACCCACTCCCTGCGGTTGCCGTCCTACCTGCCCGAAGGAAACTATTACTTGCATATTGGCCTGTACTGGTTGGAGACGGGCGAAAGGCTGCCTCTAGTCGGCTCGGACCCTCCAACTGATTATGTGCGCATCGGGCCTGTGTACGTAGGAGATTGACACATGGCCCCTTTGGAATCGCGGCCCGACGCTCGCCCCTCTGCCCGCCTGCGCGATCATTGGATACTGGTTTTGCTGGTGTTGGCCTCTTTTGCGCTGCATCTGTGGCGCATCGAGGCCAAGGGCATTTGGTGGGACGAAAGCCTGAGCCTGTACCGCGCCCGCTTTGATCTGCTCACCATCTTGAGCAACCGCATCACTTTTCCGGGCCATCTGTCGCACGACCTGCATCCCCCGCTGTATTTCGTACAACTATACGCCATGATCCGCGCCGCGGGAGAGAGCGACCTGGTATTGCGGCTCCCCGCCGTGGGCTGGGCCACGCTGCTGGTGCCCCTGCTGTACGCGATGGGGGTGCGGCTGCGCGGGCGACGGGCCGGGTTGATCGCCGCCACGCTGGGCACGCTGTCCCCGTTTTACCTGTGGTACGCCCAGGAAGCGCGCATGTATACGATGGTGGCCGCCTTGGCGCTGGCATCCATCTATACCCTTTGGCGCGTCCTGGCCGAGCGCAACTGGAAGTGGGGGCTGGCCTGCGCCCTGATCACCGCCGCCGCCATCGCCACGCAATACTTGTTCATCCTGCTGTTGCCCATAGAGCTGGTCATCGCACTCTGCCTGCGTCCGCCCCGCTTGCTGCGCCTCCGCCAGACGGGCCAGCCACGCCCCGCCCTCAAACGCCCGGTAGTGCTGGCGCTGGTGGGCGGCGCCGTCGTGCTGCTGCCTATCCTGGGGGTGTTGGGCTATCGCGCCTGGCGGCTGATCCCCACGCTGGCCCCTGGCCGGACGTACATCGCCCTGCCCGCCATCCTGGCCGACGCGCTGCACGTCTTTAGCCTGGGCCTCTCGTGGAAGCCGCACGGCCTGTGGCCCTACCATCTGCTGTTCGGGTTGGTGTTCCTGGGCGGGCTGATCTCGCTATGGCGGCGCCCACCCACATGGGAAGGGGCAGGCGAGCGGGCCGTGGGGCGCGGACGCGGGGCGGCGTTCACCCTGCTGCTGGGGGCCATCCTGTTCCCCGCCATAGTCATGTGGTTCGTATCGCTGTTCGTGCCCATCTACATGGGCAGCCGCTACCTGATCGCCTCTAGCCCGGCCTTTTACCTGGGGCTGGCCGTGGGCCTGGATGCTCTGGTATTGCATGCCCCCACCCGCCCCAGGCGCGCGCTGGCCGCAGTGCCCGCCGTGGCGCTGGGGCTGACCCTGCTGGCGGGGATGGCCTATTCCGACTACCAGTATTTCTATGATCCCGCCTTTGCCGTCAAAGAGGACCATCGCGCAGCAGCCGAGGTAGTGGCCCGCCACGAGCGGGTGGGAGACGTGGTGGTCGTGACCGCGCCGGAGAATGTCCCCGCGTTCGAGCATTACTACCAGGGCCACCTGCCCATCGTCGGCCTGCCCCGCTATGTGATGACCGGCGACCCCGACCCGGACGAGGTGGCGGCAGACCTGGCAGCCCTGACGAATGAGTATGACCGGATATGGCTCGTCCATTGCCGCATCGAGTTTTCGGACCCCAAAGAGCGGGTGACCACGTGGCTGGACGGGAACACGATGCTGCTGGATCGGTGGTCATTCCCCAGCACCGGCTCGCTGATGACGGTGAGCAGCTATCTGACGCAGCACCCTCAGGTCGCCTCCCCCGCGCCCGCCACGCCGCCCGCAGGCACCTTTGGCGAGCAACTCGCCCTGGTAGATTACGTTGCGCGGTATAGGGGGCCAGAGGGCAACACGCACCAACTGACGCGGCCCGAGCTGGCGGGCGACCCGGCGGGGCTGCCTCCCGTCGGTGATGGACAATCGCTCGCGTTGACCCTATACTGGCAGGCGTTGGCCGAGTTGCCCGCTTATAAAACCTCCCTGCGGTTGGTGGACGGCAATGGGGTGCTGTGGGCGCAAGAGGACCGCGAGCCGTATATGTACTATCCTACAGACCAGTGGCCGACGGGAGAGATGGTGCGCCACGAGACGGGCCTGCGTGTGCCCCCCGGCACGCCGCCAGGGGTATATCACCTACAACTGTGGGTCTATCGGGCCGACACCGGGGAATCGCTGGGGTTCCACGAACAGGGCGCAACAGACGCGGCTCCATGTGCCCTGCTGGGGCAGGTTGTGGTGGGGCCAGTGATGCGTACGCACCCGGCAGGTACGCCGCTGTCGCCCAGGCTTGTCGAGCGCGAGTTCATGCCGGAAGGCGTCACGCGGCCACGGCTCTCCGCCCGCTTTGGCCCGACGCTGCAACTGTTGGGCTATGCCGCCACGCCCGACCAGGCGCGTGGGGGAGACCGGGTGCAACTGGACCTGTACTGGCAGGCGCAGGCCGACGTTGAGGTGGACGGCGAACTGGTGGTCAACTGGCAAGATGAGGCCGGGCACACATGGCATACCGCCACCCACTCGCTGACAGGCAGCGACTACCCCACCACCGCGTGGCAAGCGGGGCAACTGGTGCGCGGCATCGTGCGGGTCAAAGTGCCAGAGGGCGCTCCGGCGGGCACGCACACGCTGCACCTGTTGGTGCGCGATCGGGCCACCGGCGAATTCCTGTCGCTACAACGCGGGCTGCTCCTCTGGGCGGGGCACGACCTGCCCACCGCCAGAGTCACCATCCTGCCCCCCGCAGAGGGCAACTGAGCCGCAGCCTGTGGATTGAGACCTAGAAGGAGTCTACCTTGTCGTGGCATAACAAGGGCGCTGTCATCATCCTGGCCCTGTATCTGGCGCTGGGAGTCCTATATGGCGCCGTCAATCCCCTGTTCGAGTCGCCCGACGAACTGATGCACTACCCCTACGTCAAGCAGTTGGCCGACGGGGGCGGACTGCCTGTGCAGGGGGCAGACAGCGAGGCGCTATGGGAGCAAGAGGGAAGCCAGCCCCCGCTCTATTACGCCCTGTCCGCCGCGTTGACCCATTGGATCGACACGGACGACCTGCTTGAACTGCGCCAGTTAAACCCCCACGCTCAAGTGGGCATCCCCCTGGCCCCGGGCAACAAGAACGTCCTGATCCATACGGCCCGCGAAGCGTTCCCCTGGCAAGGGAGCGTGCTGGCGGTACACCTGATTCGGCTGTTCTCCCTGCTGCTGGGCGCGGGCACGGTGGCCTGCACCTACCTTCTGGCGCGGCACGTCGTCCCCGATAGGCCCGAAATCGCCCTGGGCGCGATGGCCGTGAACGCCTTTATCCCCCAATTCCTCTTTATTAGCAGTTCGGTGAACAACGACAACCTGATCACCCTGCTCGCCTCGGTGACAGTGCTGCTCCTGGTGCGCCTCGTCGGGGCGAGGGGTGAGGTGACTGCGCGCCAAAATGGCGCGGCTACCGAACTCTCCGAGGTGAGGGCAACCCTCCCCGCCAGACAATTGTTGCTATTGGGCACGATCATCGGGCTGGCCTGCTTGAGCAAATTGAGCGGGCTGGCGCTGGTCCCGCTGGCGGGGTTGGCGCTGGCCTTGCGGCGGGTGCGGCTGGCGCAAGGGGCCACAGCGCCTTCCGCGACGCTGGGAACCGCCGCTGCCACCACCAGCGCAAGCCTCTCGCAACCCGCTGCGCCCGCTCGCGTCCCATTCGCCCGCCACGCGGCGGGATGGGGGCGCGGGTTCGCGCGCGAGTTCGCGCTGGTGTTGGGGCCGGTGTTGCTGGTCGCCGGGTGGTGGTATCTACGGAACTGGCGGCTATACAATGACCCGCTGGGGACTGGGGCAATGGTGGCAATGATGGGTAGCCGCACAGACGCGCCCACCCTGGCCGAATTGATCGGCGAGTTTCGCGGGCTGCGGATGAGCTTCTGGGGGATTTTCGGCTGGTTCAACGTGCTCATGCGGCCCACATGGCTCTATTGGCTGCTAGACGCCCTCACCCTCGCGGCATTGGCGGGCCTGGGGGTCGGCCTGTTCCGCGCCGGGCGCGAAACGCTGCGCCGCATCTGGCCGACCTACGCCCTGTTGCTGGCATGGATAGGGGCGCTGGCCGTGGCGCTGTTGCGCTGGACAATGACCACCAGGGCATCGCAGGGGCGGCTGCTCTTCCCCGGTATTTCCGTGCTGTCGCTGCTGCTGGTATTGGGGCTGGCGGGGTGGCTCTCGACGCGCCACAGCCGCCGAGTGCTGGCGGGGATCGGCGGGCTGCTCGCCCTGCTGTCACTGGTCGCACCCCTGGCCTTTATTCGCCCGGCATACGCCCCGCCCCCCCTGCTCACCCTGGACGAGATCCCCTCCACCGCGCGCGGTTTCGAGGTGGATTACGGCGACTCGATCCGGCTGGTGGCCTATGAGATGGAGCAAACGAGCGTCAGGCCCGGCGAGACGATCGGCGTCACCCTCTACTGGCAGGCGCTCAAGCCTATGGAGCGCAACTATTCCGTGTACGCGCACCTGTTCGGGCGGGCAGACGAGCCGGTGGGACAGTTGAACACCTATCCAGGCGGCGGGAACTATCCCACAAGCCAGTGGGTTCCCGGCCAGGTCATTCGGGATCGCATCGAGGTGCCCGTTAGCGATGACCCGCTAGGCCCGACGGCGGCCCGCGTACAGGTAGGGGTGTACGACCTGGAGACGATGGAGAACCTGCCCGCAACGGACAACCAGGGCCAGCAGGTGGGCCGCCCCATTCTGGCCCGCGTCAAGCTGGCCGTGCCCACCAACCCGGTCACGCCGCCGCGCAAGGTAGACGCCAACCTGGACAACCGCGTGCGGCTGGCGGGCTATATGCTGGATGAAAAGGCGCTGCGCCCTGGCACATCGGTGCCCATTGTCCTATACTGGGAAGTGACCGACAGCCTGCCCCGCGACTATACCGTGTTCGTTCATCTGGTCAACGAGAATGGCGAGATGGCGGGCCAGGGGGACGGCCCGCCCCTGAACGACGACTATCCTACCAGCTTTTGGGGGGCGGGTGAAACGCTGGCCGACCTGCATCATCTATGGGTATTGCAAGACGCCAGGCCAGGCCCCCACCGCCTGCTGGTGGGCCTGTACGATCCAGAGACGGGCCAGCGGTTGGCGCTGCTAGACGCAGGCGGCGCGGTGATCGGAGATGCCATCGAGTTGGGGCCGATGGAGGTGCAACCATCAGCGCCAGCCGAGGTAGACGACGCGAATTGTTGACCGCACGCCCAATAGGCGCGTCGGCGACGCGCTACGGACCGCCGGCTTCCAGCCGGCATAATATCAAGCCGCCAAGATGGCGGCAGTCCAATTCCCTTCCAGGGGGAGAAGGCATCTGCCTCGGCATGTATGCCCCCCGGCAAGATGCCGCCCTCGCCCCTTGGGAGAGGGCCGGGGTGAGGGTCTCTGGTTCCCTCGCCCACTGGGAGAGGGAGCGGCTCCGTAGGAGCCGAGGGTGAGGGTGTCTGGCTCCATCCTCCCCGTGGTTACGGGTGAGTTCTCGCGGGTGATTACCTGCCGTTCCGTGCCTTTCAGTCTATCATCTTTCAAAAGGAGCTTGCCATGAAACCTGTCCAGGAAATCCTGTGGGCCAAGCATTCGCGGGACGAATTCGAGGCTCTGGCCGAGCAAGGGGCCGTGGTGATTGTGCCCATCGCCTCTACCGAGCAGCACGGTCTGGCCCTGCCCCTCGACACGGACGTCCAGACGGTGGAATATGTAGCCCGGCGCGGCGCGCAACTCGCCTCGGTGCCAGTGTTGGTTACGCCCACCATTCCCTTTGGCGTATCCCCCCATCACATGATGTACGACAAAGGCACCATCTCCCTGCGCATTGCCACCGTGTTGGACATATTGCGAGACGTGTGCGAATCCATCATCGCCCACGGCTTTGAGCGCATCCTGATTCTGAGCGGGCACGGGGGCAACGGCAACACCATCGGCGCGGCGGCGCTGGAAATGCGCTTCCAGTTCAACCGGCAGATTCAGGCCAATTGCTGGTTCGATCTGATCCCCGGCGTCATCGCGGCGCTGGCCGAAGGTCCCACCCCGCACATCGGCCACGCAGGCGAAGCCGAAGCCTCGGCCATCCTGTTCCTGTCGCCTGACGACGTGCGCCAGACCAAAAGCCGCATGGTAGAAGGCATCACCGACGACCCCTCCCTGGGGACGGCAGCCAAGGGTGAGCGCATCCTGAACGCCGGAGCAGAGGCCCTGGCGCGATTGGTCGAGCGGATGGCCGCCAGCTCCAGCCGAAAAACTCCCGGCATCCTGCCCACCAAATAAAGCCCCCCGTCCCCCGGCTGGTGAAACCCTGGCCGGGGGACAGGCCCCGTAGCCGCAACAGGATTTCAAATGAATCCTATTAACGTTATTTTTGCGTAAAATTTCCATTTTACGTTCCACTCACTCGTATTTGCCTATCCCAGCATTGACAAAGCCGATATGGCATGCTACTATGATCCCATACCTGCATTGCATACCATAGCAGCAGCCATGTTCACCTCACTACCCACATCATTACACCCTCCAGGCTGCTCGTTTTTTGTCCCTCGCGGGGCGCCGATAGTGCATGTACTCAAGAGACCTGCCTGCTGATAGTTCGCACTGCCACAGATTTCGTAAAGCGTTGACATACTCTGTTCATACTGGGGAGGTTTCGTATGGATAGTTTTGGCGATACCGACAACGGGACGGCCAGAATCAAGGTCGTGGGGGTAGGCGGCGGCGGCCAGAACGCCGTCAACCGAATGATTGAGGCGGGGATTGTCGGAGTAGAGTTTATCGCGGTTAACACAGATGCGCAGGCGTTGGCGCTGTCCAACGCGCCCGTGCGGGTGCGCATCGGCAGCAACACCACCCGTGGCCTGGGTTCCGGGGGCGACCCTGCTATCGGGGCCAAGGCAGCCGAAGAGTCGCGTGACGAATTGCGTAGCGTGCTCGAAGGATCGGACATGGTGTTCGTCACCGCCGGGCTGGGAGGCGGCACGGGCACAGGCGCCGCGCCAGTGGTGGCGGGAATCGCCCGCGAGATTGAGGCGCTGACGGTAGCTGTCGTGACCAGACCCTTTACTTTCGAGGGGGCGCGGCGCGGGCGCGTGGCCGAGGAAGGGTTCAAGCAACTCAGCCAGCAAGTGGACACGGTGGTCGCCATCAAAAACGACCGCTTGCTCCAATTGGTGGACCGACACGCCCCCCTGCAACGCGCCTTCCTGGTCGCTGATGATATCTTGCGTATGGGCATCCAGGGGATTTCAGAACTCATCACCGTGCCCGGCCTGATCAACATGGACTTTGCCGACGTCAAGGCAGTCATGGCGAATGGCGGCGCGGCAATGATGACCATTGGCCGCGCTTCCGGCGAGGAACGCGCCCTGGCAGCCGCCCAGCAAGCCATCACCAGCCCTCTGCTGGATACAACCATCAGCGGGGCCAAGGGAGTGCTGTTCAACGTGCGGGGCGGCGATGACCTGTCGCTGTTCGAGGTCAACCAGGCCGCCGAGCTAATCCGGCAGACGGCTGCGCCCGACGCGAATATCATCTTTGGCGCTGTGCTTGACCCGGCTATCCATGATCAGATTCAAATGACCGTGATTGCCACCGGCTTTGAACTGACCGAGAACGCCGAATTGACGGTCAAAATGCCGACCCGCGAAGAAGTACCAGAGGAACGCCGCCGCCAGCGTCCGTTCGACAACACGGACGTGGACGTGCCTTCGTTCCTGCGCAAGCGATAGCGCGCCCCTACAAACGACAAGCCCGTTCATGCAATAGCGCGTGGACGGGCTTTTTTATATGCAGGCTGGCTGGATGGGGGTTTACTGCGGTAACCCGACGTGCAATCTCGTAGGCAGTTGAAACTGCACCAACCATTGCGAAACCTGCCTGCGCAGGTTCATCTGTAGTCGCCGAAGGGCGACGCGCCAGCAAGCTGGCGATGCAACGGTTGCTGCGGTTTCAACCGCCCATCCTAACGGCTGTTACCGCGGTAAATCTCCATAAATGCTGGCATAATCTGGACCGCCGCCATCCTTGGCTAATGGTGCTAACATTTGGTTGTCACGGGCGAAAAGCGAGGTAAATGCCGAGTCCCCTCGCCAGTGGATCGCCCTCATCCGCCCCTTCGGGGCACCTTCTCCCAGGGGGAGAAGGCGTTTGGCTCGGCATGTATGCCGCCCTCGCCCTTTGGGAGAGGGAGCGGCTGGGTACAGCCGGGGGTGAGGG
>JAAYXX010000509.1 GCA_012515695.1 Chloroflexota bacterium | reverse complement strand
TTTGATCCCCTTTTTGCCCGACGATCTGGTCTGCTTTATCGCCGGGCTGACCCCTTTTCGCGTGGGGCGCATCCTCTTGCTGGCACTCATCGGGCGTCTGCCAGGGGTAGTGGCCTCGACGCTCATCGGCAATCGCGCCCGCGCGCTCTCTGGAACGGAAATCGCCATCCTGGTGGGGGCCAGCATCGTCCTGGTGATCCTGGTGGCGCTGTTCCAAAAGCCCCTGGAGGAGGCGGCGTTTCGCCTGCTCGACAAGCTGACGCACAAGGATCAGGCTGATTCGAGCTGAAATACCTGGGCGATTGCCCGGCGCAAATCCTCGTTGCTGAAGGGTTTGGAGAAATAGGGCACGTTGGTTGACCGCAGGAAATTGCGCGTGCGAGGGCTGGTGATGTCGCCGGTCACAAAGATGAAATGCTGGGCCAGCTCTGGATCGCGCTGGCAGAGACGGCGATAGAGTTCTATGCCGCTCAACCCCGGCATTTTGATGTCGCTGATTATCAAGTCAAAGTACGTGTCATTCTCTTGCGCGCGGGCCAGGTGTTCAAGCGCCATTCTGCCGTCTTGGGTGATGACCACCTTGTGTCCGTCTTCCATCAGTACGCGCTCTAGCAGCGAAGCCACGTCTTTTTCGTCCTCTACCACAAGCACCAGTTTGCTCTCGATGGTTGGGAGTGGGACGAAGTGAACCTCTTCCGCGCTGGCGGTTGCTGCCGAGTTTTTCTGGGCGGCAGGCAGTTCGACAACGAACGTCGCCCCTTTGCCCGGCCCGTTGGTGGCCCAGATGCGCCCCCCGTAATGACTGACGATGCCGAAACAGATGCTCAACCCCAACCCTGTGCCCTTGCCCACTTCTTTGGTCGTAAAGAATGGCTCGAACAGGTGCGGTTGCACGTCTTCCGTCAGCCCCGGCCCGTCATCTGTGAACTCGATGCGGATCATATCCCCCACCAGTTCCGAAGTGACGGTGATCTGGCCGCCGCCGTGATGCTCGATCATGACATCTTCGGCGTTCTTGATCAGGTTGAGGAACACCGTCTGCAACTGGTTGCGGTCTACCAGTGTGCCCAACTCGCACGGGGCAAGCTGCTTGACGACCTGGATATTCTCCACGCGCAGTTGGTACTCGTGCAGTTCCAGGGTGCATTCGAGCACTTCGTTCACGTCAATGTATTGCCGCTCTCCTTTGTGCTGTCGCGCAAAGGTCAGCAGGTTTTGGACGATCTTGGCGGCTCGTTGGGCCTGCAAGAGGATTTTGTTCAGGTCGCGGCGCAGGTCGTCGTCAACCCCCTCGGCTGTCTGCAAGAGCTGGGCATAGCCCATTACCGCCGTCAATGGGTTGTTCAGTTCGTGGGCCACACCGGCGATAAGCTGGCCGATGGCTGATAGCTTGGCCGACTGGATCAACTCCTCCTGAGTGGCTTTCAAGTCCTGGAGGCTGCGTTGCAGGTCAGTGAACAGGCGCGCATTCTCGATGGCCGCGGCTGCCTGGGTGGCGAGCGTCATGAGCAATTGCTCGTCGGCCTGGGTAAATGCGTTCAGTTCTTCCGAGTCAATGCTCAACGTGCCGATCTGCCGGTCGGCCAGCTTTAACGGGGCCACCAACATGGACGCGAACGGGCGGCCTTTGCTCACGCGGATAAAGCGGTCATCCTTGGAGACATCTGGCACGTTGACCGCCTGGCCCGTTTCCAGCGCGACGCCCGCGACACCCTGGCCGACTCGCATGCGGGTGCGGCCCAGGATATTGGTGCGCCCTTCGCCCTCGAACGACAGGGCGCTGGGGAGCAGTTCGCCGGTCTTTTCATCCAGCAGGTGCAGCACGCCGTTTTTGGCGTTGCGGATGGTGTCCACAGCCGAGTGGACGATCAGGTCTAGCAGTTGGTCCAGGTCCAGCGTGGCAAAGGCGCGGCTGACCTGATAGAGCGCCTCGCTCTGGCGCAGGCGGTGGGCCATTTGCTGGTAGAGCCGCGAGTTGTGAATGCCCAGGCCGATGGTGCGCCCTACTGTGTCGAGGTACTGGCGGGCCTGGTCGTTAAGGGTGCCTTTGTGACGCACCCCCCAAAAGGCGCACCCAAGGGTCTTGTCGTGCGAATACAAGGGCGACACGACGATGGCCCGGAACCCCAGCGCGGCAAGGGTTCGCTCCAGCGCTGTCTGGTTGGTGGCGTTGTCATCCAGGGGGATCAACTCGGTGGTAGCATCGCATTGGCGGCCAATGGGCGAATCCAGCGGGATGCGGTGCAATTGGGGCGTTTGTTTGACAGGCAGTCCCCGGTGGGCCATCAGTTGCAGGGTTTTCCCAACCAAAAAATAGATCCCGGCTGCGGTCTCGCGGGCCGGTGCAGAGTCCAGGTCGGATGCTGGTGATGGATGGTATTCCTCGAATGCCCGCGAGGTAATCTCCAGCGATTGTCTGAGCACATTGCCCACGCTCTTGGGGGCGCTGGCAATCGCCAACAATTCGTTGAGCAGATCGAACTGCATGGTTTGGATGGTGGTGATCATTGGAACCTTCTCTCTGCCTGCATGAACTGTCTGTCTTGGGCTGCGCCGATGCTTGGCGGTTGAAACCGCGGCAACCGTTG
>JAAYXX010000508.1 GCA_012515695.1 Chloroflexota bacterium | reverse complement strand
GCAGCCACAGCGGGTTACCCAGATTAATAGTTAAAATTCACAAGCAAGGGGCTTTCCGCGAGGGATGTTTGTGACTGGGCCTGGCATCGAGCCGCCTGGCTCGTGTCGGCATACGCTACTATTTCCTTTCAGGGAGGTTCTCGCATCATGATCCGACTCACCGAAAAGGGGCTGTTGATCGAGTCTGCTACGACGCGCATCGAGTTCGAGGGCATCAGGATCGTGTCCATCCAGGACGCCGTGACCGGTGAAGAGTTCTTGGACAGAGGGCTGGCCCCGGAAGTGCCCGGCATGGAACTATTGCACCAGACCGGCAAGATCTCGCCGCTGGGCGTGCATCCTCTGGCCAGCCAGGTACACTATACCCTGCTCACCGACCAGATCGCCGAGATCGTGCTGAACGACTGGGAGTGCGACGTGTCGGTGCGGGTCCGCGTCGACGAGGAGACGGGCGACATCCTGCTGGAACCCTCCGCCTGGACCATGCAGAGCGGCATCGCCGGGGTGGGGTTGAACGTGCCCGGCGTGCGAGAAGACCTGTATGTGGTGGCCCCCTTCCAGCAAGGGACGCGCCTGCCCCTGGCGCACCCGCAGATTCAGGGCACGCGTGCCGTCTGGCCCAATAGCTGGGAGGCTGGCTTTTTGGTGTTTGAGGGGCAAGGCTCTGGCTTTAGCGTGCAGACATGGGACGACCATTTCATCTTCAAAGGGGCGGGCATCGGCCATGAAAAGGGCGCGCAGACCGCCACCTTCCAGACATTGGCCTATGGCCCGCTGGAACAGAACCGCTGCGTGGGCAATGTGTGCTGGCGGGTGTCCGCTTTTCGCGGGGATTGGACCGTTCCAGTGGGGCGCTACCGCGACTGGTATTGGAAGGCGTACCGGCTAGACGAAGCGGCCCTCATGCGTCCCGATTGGCTGGATGACATCCGGCTGGCGGTCTCCTGGTGCCCCACCAACCTGGATTTGCTCGACGCCCTGGCCGCGCGCGCCAACCCGCAGCAGGTCTTTATACACCTGCCCCGCTGGCGCTCTTTCAAGTATGATCAGGATTACCCCACCTACGAGCCGAGCGCAGAGGGGCGCGCATTCATCGAAAAGGCGCGGGCGATGGGCTATCACATCGCGCCGCACGCCAACGCCTGCCAGATGAACCCCGACCATCCGCTATTCTTCCAGGCCCGCGATTTTTGCACACGCGATCCGTCCGACATGCGCTGGGGCGGGTGGTCGTGGCTGCCGGTCAAGGGGTGGGGATCCTTTGGGCCGCCGCAGAGCTACTCGCTCATGCCATCCCACAAGGAATGGAACGTGCTGGTGAACGTGCATCTGGCCTGGTCCCCCTGGCGGCGGCAATTGACGCGGCAGGCGGCCGATCTGCGGCGCGACCTGGGGCTGGACAGCTTTTTCGTGGACGTGTCGCAATTGATCCACAACAGCGACAACGCCATCCTGGAAAACTTGACCTACGCCGAAGGCTCGCTGAAGCTGATTCGCGAGCTGGCCGAAATCGCCCCCGGCTTTTGCGTGTCCGGCGAAGGGCGCAACGAGATTTCCACCCAGTTCCTTTCGATGGTGCAATTCCACCTGTACAACTATGCCCACGTGCACGCCATTGACGGCGAGGATGTCAACTGGGTGGTCGAATGCACCACGCCGGTGAACGAACTGCTGTTTAAGGGGCTGACGCGAGGCATCGGCTACAACTATGGCCGGGGCGAGAACCGCCGGGCCATGATCGACGCCACGCTCAAGCAGGGCGCTATCCCCACGCTGATCTTCCAGAGCAAGGACCCGGTGGCCGAACTGGACGGCGAGGAAGCGCGCTATATTCTGGAGCGGGCATTGGGCTGAAATACAGGAGGGGCAGGCTATGGCAGCGTTAAAATCGTCGCTCTATCCGAACAAGCTGCGCAAATTCGGCATCGAGTTGGTGGATCGCGAGCAGGCGTTGCAGGATAACGTCATTTTGCGCTGCCAGACCTGTGGCGCGGTTTGGTCGTGCAATTCCAAGATCGGGGGGCACCTGCCCCCCGGCTATTGGAAATGCCCCAACGGGTGCAACACACCCAAAGAGTAGAACACGGACCACTCCACCATCGACGTTCCGGGGACACGCGCCAGGATAGGCGTGTCCCCGGAAGATCCGTCTGTAGCCGCGCCATCCTGGCGCGCGCCCTCTCGAAAGGAAAACTTGCACCTGCCAGCCACCCCAGAATCTGACCAACCGAACGCGCGCATTCCCGCCGCCCTGCACCCGCTCATCCAGGATTACGTGGGGCAGATCAACGCCGAACTGCCCGGCCTGGTCACTGCCTTTTATCTGGTGGGTTCGATTGCCCTGGGCGATTTCGTCCGGGGCAGCGACGTGGATTTCGTCGCCGTCCTCGCCCGCCAGGCCACCCCGGATGATATGACCACGCTGCGGGCGATTCACGAACGGATCGCGCACCAGTATCCGGCGTGGCAGATGGAGGGGAGATACTGGCAACCGGACGCTCTGGGCGGCGTGGATGATGCCGATTCGCCCTTTCCCAAGTACTTTGAAGGCAAGCTCGCCTGGTCTACCAATTCCACCCTGCACGCGGTGACGTGGTGGATTCTACAACACCACGGTATCGCGGTGTTTGGCCCTCCGCCGCAAACGCTGGTCTATACGGTGGACATGGGCCACCTGCTGCGAGAGCAGCGAGCAAACCTCAATTCCTACTGGGCCACCTGGACCAGACGCCCGAAACGGTTGGCGATGCTGCTCTCTGATTGGGGAGTGCAGTGGGCCGTGTTGGGCGTGCTGCGGCAATTCTACACGTTCCACGAACAGCGTATCACCTCCAAGACGCAGGCGGGCGAGTATGCCCTTGGCCGCCTGCCCGCGCGCTGGCACCGCATCATCCAGGAGGCCATCGCCCTGCGAAATGGCCTGGACAGGCGCTACTACCGCTCGCGGCTGGCGCGGGCCAGCGACGCCGTCCACCTGCTCCGGTTTGTGATTCGCTCCTGCAACGAGCGTTTCGGCGCGCTGTAGGCAGTTGATGAAGGTTGGAGAATTAACGCTGCAACATCGAATTCGTCCCTCGCGTCGTGAAAGGGACTCGGACCGCCGGCTTCCAGCCGGCATAATTATAAGCCGCCAGGGATGGCGGCAGTCCAAAGCCCACCTTCGTGGGCTGAACTGTAGTCGCCGAAGGGGCGACGGCGCCATGCCTGGCGTCGCCAGCAAGCTGGCGACGCAATGGTTGCCGCGGTTTCAACCGCCTATCCTACGCCATACCCCCCCAATCCTGAACAGCCCTACCCGCGCAGAACGCCTTGGAATACATCGCCTGACGTGATATCATGCAAGAGAGAAGGCCCAAGAGTGTTCGGCTTATGCCGAATGAAAAGGGAGAGGATCAGTATGCCATTTTCCGAGGAGATGATCACGAGCTTTCTGCAACGCTACGGGGAAGCCCTGAGCGCGGGCGATGTGCCGACCATCGTGAGTAGCTGGCAGATTCCTGCGTTTGTCCTGTCGGACCAGGAGGCGCATGCTGTGACCGAGGCCGCCCAGGTCGAGCAGTTTTTCACCGAGGCAGTGGCATCCTATCGAGCGCAAGGTCTGGTCTCTACCATACCCGAACTGTTACAGGTGGAGCCGCTCGGCCAGCAGATCGCGTCCGTTGACGTGCGCTGGTCTGTCCGCGACCCCGCCGGTGTTCCCAAGGCAACCGAGCATATACGCTACATCCTGCGCCTGTTGGAAGACGGCTCCCTGCGTGTGCAGGTGTCCCTGTCGCTATCCATCTAAAGTTCAGAGGCGGACAGGCAGCCGCACCTTGCAGATGCAAAGTTACAAACCGTCCGCCCTTGAACCATCTAGAGGAAGGGATAGCAGCGCGGCAAGGCCAATCTCACTGTATTAGCGTCGTATTACTACCCATTACATTTCATGGAGGTCAAGGCATCATGCACGTCATTCTGGTCATTATGGATTCGCTGCGACAGGACCACGTGGGGGCATATGGCAACGACTGGATTCAGACGCCTCACCTGGATGCCTTTGCGCGAGAGGCGCTTGTCTGTACGCGCTGCTATCCCGAATCGCTGCCCACGCTGCCAGTGCGACGGGCGCTGCACACGGGCCTACGCACCTACCCCTACCACGGCCACCGCGACTATAAGGGGGATTTCAGCGGCTCCCCCGGCTGGGGGCCAATCCCCGAAGAGCAAATCACCGTAGCGGAAACCCTGCGCGAAGCGGGCTATCGCACGGCGTTTGTCACCGATTGCTACCACCAGTTCAAGCCCTCCAAGAACTTTCACCGGGGCTTTGACGAGTGGGTCTGGGTGCGCGGCCAGGAGGCGGACCCTTACCGCTCGGGGCCGCCTGCATCTCGCGAGGCCATCCAGCGGCACATGGTCGAGACGCCGGAGGAAAACCCCGGCCTGGCGACCTTTTTGCGGTCCTATCTACGCAACAACGCCTATCGGCACACCGAACAGGACTATTACCCGGCCCGCGTGTTCACCGAAGCCTCTCGCTGGCTGTGGGACAACCAGGACGCGCACAAGCTGTTCCTGACGGCGGACTCCTTTGACCCCCACGAGCCGTGGGACCCGCCCGCCTACTATCGCCGCCTCTACAGCCAGGACGAGGACGCGGTGGACGTGATCCAGTCGCTTTACGGTCCGTGGCAGGGGCGGCTGGCCTCCAGAGAAGTCCGGCGCATACAGGCCAACTATGCGGGCGAGGTCACTATGGTAGACCGCTGGTTCGGCCAACTCATCGAGACCCTGCGCCTGACCGGGCAACTGGATGACGCCGTGGTGGCGGTGATCAGCGACCACGGGCACAACCTGGGCTATGAGCCGGGCGACAAGGGCATGATCTCCAAGCAGGGCCACCCCATGACCCACGGCGTAGCCGATCTGGTCTGCATGGTGCGCCATCCGCAAGGGCAGGGAGCCGGGCAAAAGTATGACGGCCTGCTCTATAACCACGATCTGGTCGCCACGCTGTACGCGCTGGCAGGGGTCACGCCAGCCCAACAGTTGGACGGGATCAACTTTTGGCCCAACGCGCTGGCGGGCAACCCGACGCGCGAATGGGTCACCGTCGGCTGGGGGCCGCTGGTTACGGTCATCACTGACGAGTGGTGGTACAACGCCAACATCTGGGGCGAGGGCGAACTGCTATATCGCGTGGCCGAGGACCCGAACCTGGAATACTCGCTGGCCGAGGAGCAGCCCGACGTGTGCCGCGAGATGCTGGCCCGCGCCATTCAGGATGCGGGCGGATCTATCCCGGAAGCCTTTGCCAACTATCACAACAAGCCAGGCTGCACGCCGTTCGAAGATCGTTCGGACCGCGCCAAATTCTGGAAATCGCAGTTGCGGGACGACTGAATTTGGCGATTTCGCCCCCTGGCCCATCGCGCCTGAGATACGCAAGACGGCTCATTGACGCCGACCATGCGCGCAGATAGAATAAGAGTAGCGGGCGATACCTGGTCAAGCAGTTGCCAGGTATCGCCAAGCAACATCACCACAGTGAGAAATGTTCATGACAAGCCAATCTTTCGCGATACACTCTGACTCGCAACTTGTCCAGGCCCCTATCGAGCGATGGATGGCTAACCGGCACGCCACATACGAGCCGCGTCGCGCCGAGCCATTTCATGATGCCTGGAGCAACCACTCCTCCGATCCCCCTATGGTGCGACTGGCACACGCCATCGTCGCCCAATGGCTGGGCAGCCGCCTGGTCGTGGAACCCGACCATCCGATCATGGGGCGGCTGGCCCTCAAGAGCATTGTCTCCTGGGACGCGAACGCGGGGGTGTGCTTTGACGACAAGCTCTGGCAAGACGAGTATGCCGTGGCCGACGGCGAGCGTGCCCTATACCTTCAAGAATTAGCCGAGACCTGGCGCCACCGCAGTAGCCACGCCCTGATTCAGTCCATTCTGACCCCCCTGGAAAGGGCCATCCTGACCGTGCAGGCCAGCGTGACCCCCGGCTGCCACAGCACGCCGCTGAATGTGCGGCTGGCCTCCGAAGGCACGGCAGGGCTGCGCGCTCGCGTGCGCGCCTCTCGCGAGCGCCACGCGGGCCAGCCGGATACGGAACCCGCAGAATGGTACCGGGCGCTGGAAGTTCTGCTGGATGGAATCGACCAAGTCACGCGGGCCTATGCGGCAACCATCCGTCATGAGGCCGACGAAGCAGCAACTCCGGACATCCGCGCGCAGTGGATGGAAACCGCCGCCCGGTTCGAGCGGATCATCCACGCTCCCGCCGAGAGCTTTCCGGACGCCTTGCAGGCTTATTGGCTCTCCATGATCCTCCATGTTCCCGACTCTCCCGGTCGGTTCGACCAGGATTTATGGCCCTTCCTGGAGCGGGATTTGAGCCGGGGCACCCTCACTCTGGACGAGGCCCAATATTGGGTAGACGCCATCTGGCTCAAATTTGCAGAGAATCGCTGCTGGAGTCTGACCCTTTCCGGTCAAAAGCCGGAGGGTGGCGACGCGACTAACCCCTTGACCTGGCTCTGCCTGAACAGCCTGGAACGCTTTCGCACCGACGCGCCCAATGTCGAGTTGCGTGTGCATCGGGATACGCCCCGCGAGCTGATTACGCGGGCAGCAGAATTATTGGTTTCCGGCCTGAGCATGCCCACCCTGGTGAACGACGAGCCGATCATTGCTTCCATGCTGGAACGGGGTATTGCGCCCGAACATGCCCGCGACTATACGCTGGTCGGGTGTACGCAGGTGGTCTCGCGGGGCCGGTGCGGGGGAAGCTACGAAGACCTGATCTGTAGCGCCGTCACGCCTCTAGAGTTGGCGCTGCACAACGGCGTCCACCCGATGACCGGCCAACGGATGGGGCCGCCCACCGGCGAACCGGAGAAGCTGGATACATACGCCAAACTAGAGGCCGCTGTCTGGCACCAAATGGATTTCATGGTACAGAAGCTAACTGAAGTGGTCAACCGCCAATACGCGCTCATCGCTCACACCTATCCCGACTTTTACAAGTCGTTGTTGATCGAAGGCTGCCTGGAGCAAGGACGCGATTACCGTCGCGGCGGCCCGCTCTATACCGAGGGACTGTGCGACGTGCTGGGCATCACGAACCTGGGGGACAGCCTGCTGGTTCTGCAACAGATGGTATACGAGCAGCAGCGGTTCACGCTGGCCGAATTCGTGCGG
>JAAYXX010000507.1 GCA_012515695.1 Chloroflexota bacterium | reverse complement strand
GACGATCATGTCCGAGATCACCAGCCCCAGGCCAGTCCCCTCACTCCGTTTGCCCGGATTGCGTGCCGTGTAGAATTTGGTGAAAATCCGCTGTAACTGCTCCGGCGTCATGCCTACGCCCGTGTCCTCGACAGTCAGCGCCACTTTGCGCCCTACTCGGCGACAACTCAGGCGGATATGCCCCTCCTCCGGGGTGAACTTGATCGCGTTGGACAGCAGGTTAATCAACACCTGCTCCACCCCACCGGCATTCGCGATGAGCTTGCCCACGTTGGCCGCGCAATCTATGGTGAGATGCTGCCGCTTTTCGTCGGCCAGGGGGCGGCACGCGCCCAACGCCACCTGTATCACCTGTTGCGGCTCCACCTCTTCCAGGGCCAGGTCATACTTGCCCGCCTCCAGCCTGGTGAAATCTAGCAGGTTGTTCACCAGCCTCACCTGCCGGTCAAGCTGCTGGCGAATGACTGACAGGTATTGGCGTTGCTTGCCCTCTTCCGGCGCATCCATCAGCAACAACTGCACCAGCATCTTGATGGTCGTCAGGGGGGTGCGTAGCTCGTGCGACGCATAGGCCACGAAATCAGCCTTCATCTGTTCCATCTGAATCTGCTGGGTGATGTCCCTGGCTACATAGATGGTGCTGGCCGGGATTTTGGCAATGCCCGGTAGTTCGGCCACGCTAATGCTGACCATCCTGCCGTGGCATTCCACCCCGCGAAATCCATCTTGCGGAGATTGTTGCAGAGCGCGCAGGCACTCCCGAAACGGCTCCGGCAGGGGGCGATCCTGATAGACGCCCATCAGGCTATTGGCCGCCCGGTTCGCCAGCAATACCCGCGAATCTCTGTCTATTACGACGATCCCCTCGGCCATGTGGCCCATGATCTCGCGCAACAGATTGCGGTCATATTGCAGGTCCTCAAACAGCCGCCCGTTCTCCAGCGCCACGCCTACTTGATGACCCAAAATCTGCAAGGAACCGGCCTCGCTCTGGTCCAAAGGCGCCGCGCCATCGGGGAAAACCGCCAGCAGCCCCTCCAGCGTGCGGGGGGAACGCAGGGGAATGCGTATCTCTTGGACAGGCAGGCCGCCGTCCGGGAGGGGGCTGGCTGTCTCCTGCCATAGCCCCACCTCCTCCGCCGAGTCCCCGGCCATATCCTCCCAGTCCTGGTGCACAGGCAAAACGGCGCTGGGCCGCGCCGCCACATCCAGCGATTCAGACTGGCGATACAGGCACAAATCATCTCCCTGGCGCAGATAAATCGCCGCGCGCGTGTGGCCGGTGACCTGGGAAACGGACCGCAGAGCCGCCGATGCCAGTTGGTCCACGTCGAGGCAGCCCAGCAGGTCTTCGCTGGCCGCCACCAGTGCCCGCAGCTTGGTGTTCAACTCGTGCAGCGCCTTGTTTCGCAACTCCAGCCGTTGCTCTCCGGCTTTGATTTCGGCCGTAAGCAGCCAGACCAGCAAAGAGATAAACAGCAGGTAAGGCAGGCTCAATACCCAGGCCAGCGGGGTGCCATCGGGTAGCAGGAGTCTGCCAGACAGTGCCAGCCCTCGCTGCTCAAGGATAAAGTGGGCCATACACCCCAGCGCGCTCAACAGGGTAAGCGCCGGGACCGCCCGCCGCCCGCTCAACCAGCCCCCCATGATAATCGGCCACAGGTAGGCCAGAACGAACCCGTGACCATCTGGCCCCAGGAAGTAGATCAACAGCGTGATCAGAATAATCTCCAGGCTAAAGCACAAGCCGGTCAGGAAGCCCAGGTCTCGGCGCTGCCACAGGTAAAGGTATATCCCGTTCGCGGCAAACTGCACGCCAGTCAATAGCATGAGAGGGCGGAAGGAGGCAGGGGGAACCAGCCCGTTCATTACACCGAGGGCCAGCACAAACAAGCCGGTGACGACGGTGCGCCCCAGGATAAAGAGCCGCCACAGGCGCAGCCTCTCCCCTTCCAACGGTTCAGTCCCTCTTGCCCACCAATTTGGCGATGCGTCCCGGCAACCAGAGGATAATGCTTTGTCGGCCCTCCTCATCTATACTGGTGGAGAACCGCCCCCCGTGCCCTTTGACGACACGCCGGGCAAAATCCAGCGCGTCCGGCGACCAGGCGCCTGCGCGCTCTTCCTTCGGCGTATCGCCACACCCGCCATCGGTAATGGTGAACTCGACCCCGCCCTCTGAAGCGCGGCGGGCGACGACCTGCACCAGCGAACCCGGCGGCGAGATGTCCACCGCCGATTCCAGCAGCCCCGCCAGGGCGCGGGTCATGGCTGCCCCGTCGATATTGGCACTGAGCAGCCCGCCACATAGCGCCCTGAGTTCTATTCCCTTTTCCGCCGCAGCCCTGGCCGCATTGGAGGCCGCCCCGCGCACAATGGGCGCGACGCGCAGCGGGTCCAGCTTGAGAGCGAAATCTTCCCTGGCCTCCGCCGCCGCCCAGGATAGATCGTTCACCAGCGCGCCCAAGGCTTGCGCGTCTTGCAACACGCTCTCCAGATAGCGCTGCCATCTTCCCTCATCCGGCCCAAAACGGTCCGCCAACATCAGGTTCAGGCGAGCCGTCAGGCTGGTCAAGGGGGCGCGCAATTGCCTGGATACTTCGGCCAGAATCCGGCTACGCAGGCGGTCCAGTTCCCGCCGCTCCTCCTGGCGGGTCTGCTCGATCCGGTTGAGAATGGAGGCAATCCGCGCCTCCAATTCCTCCGGCTCAAAGGGCTTGAGAATATAGTCATCCGCCCCATTCTGTAGCGCCTGCACGCGATCCTGGACATCTCCCTTGGCCGTCAAAAAGACAAAGGGGATGCTATCCCCCGTCAGCGCGCAGAGTCGCTGGCGCAGCTCAAAGCCGTCCATCTCTTCCATCAACACATCGGACACAATCAGATCAGGGGGAGCGTCCATGACTGCTTTCAGGGCTTGCGGGCCGCTCTCCACGGCGATCACGTCATAGCCGACGCGCCTCAGATATTCCTGGAGAGAAAAGAGTAATTGGGGTTCATCGTCTACTAACAATAACGTTTTTGGCATAATCGTCTCCGTAACCATCTAGCCGATAGTCCCGTTGCTATTCAGTATAGCAAACGAACCACGCCGCGCGCAGTGATGGGGCGTAAATTGCGCGTGAAGGCTGCGTTAACGCCGGGCTGGCGCGTTGACACATGGGGGCGGGTCGGTATAATCACCCCCACAATGCTGCATCATTCGGGAGGTTTTCATGGTTCAAGCTGCTGTCATGCCTGCCGCAAACGCGCCCATCCAAGTGCGCGATTACCCCATCCCCGCGCTGGAGGATGGCGCCATTTTGCTGCGTACCGTCTTTAGCGAGGTCTGCGGCACCGATGTCCACCTGCACCACGGCAACCTGCCCATCCCCACCCCGGTTATCCTGGGCCACGAGGCGGTCGGCCACGTAGCGAAACTGGGGCCGGGCGTCACCACCGATTTC
>JAAYXX010000506.1 GCA_012515695.1 Chloroflexota bacterium | reverse complement strand
CCGGCTTTCACGAAGACCAGCAGGGGCGGCCCTTTGTGGGAGCTGCGGGCAATTTCCTGGAGAGCCTGCTAAAATCCATCAACCTCACGCGCAAGGATGTGTTTATCACCAACGTGGTCAAGCACCGCCCGCCCAACAACCGCGACCCGCAGCCAGAGGAACTCGCCGCCTGTCGCCCCTACCTGGAACGACAGATCGAGTTGATCAAGCCCAAGATCATCGTCACCCTGGGGCGCTATTCGATGGAACTCGCCTTCTCGGGCGTTACCATTTCCCGTATCCACGGCCAGCCTAAAAAAGTGGGCGATATCGTCTACTTCCCCATGTTCCACCCCGCCGCCGCGCTACATCAGGCCAGGTACCGCAGCATGATCGAAGCGGATATGCAAAAGATCCCCCAAATATTGGCAGACCTGGAATCGGTGGAGCAGGAAGAAGAGCGCAACGACAGCGGGGCGCCGCCAGAGCAGTTGAGCTTGTTCTAGCCCAGCCGAAACCATTTGCCCGTTGCCTGGTAGAGCCAAAAATCGCAGAGTCCATCGGAGGCGCTTTTGTCGAGGAGCAAATTACGCATCACACCCCTGGGCGGCCTGGGGGAGATTGGTCGCAATATGATGCTCGTCGAGTATGACGAGCATATCCTCATCATTGACGCCGGGCTGATGTTCCCTGAAAATGACATGCTGGGCGTCGATATTGTCATACCCGACCTGAACTATGTATTCGAGCGGGCGGAGCGCGTCCGGGCGATTATCATTACGCACGGACACGAAGACCACGTAGGCGCGCTGCCCTACCTGCTCGCCAAGGTGCATGCGCCGGTCTATGCCACGCGCCTCACGCGGGGGCTGATCGAGGTCAAGCTGCGCGAAGGCAAGGTGTTTGACGCTGATCTGCACACCATCGGCTTGCAGGATGTCTTGCCCATCTATCCCTTCCGCATCGAGTTCTTTCATGTGAACCACAGTATCCCCGATGGGGTGGGGCTGGCTATTCATACCCCCGTTGGGCTGGTCGTGCATTCCGGCGATTTCAAATTCGACCACAACCCTGTGGACGGGCTGCGTACCGACTTTGCCAAGCTGGCCGAACTGGGCGGCAAAGGGGTGCTGCTGCTTCTTTCCGATAGCACCAACGCCGAGAAGCCGGGCTATACCCCCTCGGAGCAGGCCGTCGGCGAGTCCCTCTCGCGGGTATTTGCCACCGCCAAAGGCCGCATTATCGTCGCCACGTTTGCCTCCAACATCTCGCGGGTGCAACAGGTAATCGACACGGCCCAGCAATATGGGCGGCACGTGGCCGTCGTCGGGCGCAGCATGGCGAACAATGTGCGTATCGCGCGCGAGTTGGGCTACCTGAACTTTCAAAACGGGGTGCTGGTCAGCGTGGAAGAGGTGGAAAAGCTGCCCGACGATCAGGTAGCGTTGATTTGCACAGGCAGTCAGGGGGAACCCACCTCGGCCCTGGTGCGGATGGGGCAGGGCGATTCGCGGGCGATCAGCCTGATGCGCGGCGACACGGTCATCGTGTCGGCTACGCCTATCCCCGGCAACGAGGAACTGGTCAACCGCACGCTGGACAACCTGTTCCGGCTTGGGGCCAACGTCTTTTATGACGAGGTGCTGGACGTGCATGTCTCTGGACATGCCGGACAGGAAGAACAAAAGCTGATGATTAACCTGGTGCAGCCCAAATATTTCGTGCCCATTCACGGCGAATACCGCCACCTCATCCTGCACAGCCGGCTCGCCCTGCAATGTGGCCTCAAGCCGGAGAACATTTTTATCATGGAGTCGGGCGATGTGCTCGAGCTGGACCAGGAAGGGGCCGAGATTGTGGACCATGTGTCCAGCAAGCACGTGTTCGTGGATGGCCTGGGCATTCGCGATGATGGGCGGACTGTGCTGCAAGAGCGGCGCATATTGTCTCGCAACGGGTTCCTGGTGGCCGTGGTGACGCTGGACAAATACACCGGCAGCCTGCTCGGCGACCCGCAGATCATCACCCACGGGTTTGTCTACGAGACCGAGGCGGAAAACCTGCTAGAGCGGGCCGCCAAAGAGATCAGGATGGCGGTCAACGCGGGCGGCTCGCGCTCAGAGATGGTAGAGCGGCTGACAAGCACGCTGGCGCGCTTTGCCTATGCGGAAACGGGCCGCCACCCGATGATCGTTCCGGTGGTCAACAAGGTCTGACCATGCCCCCAGGGGTTCATTCGTCCTGTCTCCCCAACGAGGCTTTTTTTCCTTTCCGTGCTATAATGCGCAGGTAAACCAGACGTTTTCCTGCATGGGGTCAGACAGGATAGCAGCCATGACCAAACGCACAACAAGCAGCAGGCGTAGCACACGCGCAACGCGCTCGACGCGCAAACCCGCCGCCCCCCTGATCCAGTTGTCGGCCAATCAACGCCGCTGGCTGGCGGGGCTGGTTTTGATTGCCCTGGCGTTGCTAACAGCGTTCAGCCTGCTCTCCGCCAATCGGGGGTTTGTTACCGAGTTCTGGCTGAACCTGCTGCGCCGCACTCTGGGTTGGGGCATGTACGTCGTGCCCATTATCCTGATGGCGCTGGGCGTGTGGGTCGTTAGCCTGGGGACCGAACACCCGCTGACCATCCCCTTGGCGCGCGTGCTCGGCATCTTGGTCGTGTTCCTCTCCCTGTTGACGCTGGCCCACCACCTGGTAGACAACCCGGAGCAAGCCCTGGCCGATGGCATCGGCGGGGGTCTGGTGGGCCATTCGTTGAGCCGATGGATGCAACAAGCCCTGGGATGGGTCGGCGCTGCCGTCATCCTGGTGGCGACACTCGGCATCGGCCTGGTGCTGGCGCTGGACGTGTCGCTGAACGAAGTGGCCGCTGATGTGGTCGAGGTAACGCGTCAGATCATCGCCTGGGTCAAGGGGCTGCCGTTCTTCCAGTCACGCGAACGCCCCTACAGCGTTCCCCTCCCGCCGGTCACCGATTCCATCTACATGCCAGAGCCTCCCGCGCCCCAAACGCAGGCTTTTCCCAGCCCGCGCAGCGAGCAAGTCGCCCCACAACCGCCCCAACCGCAACCTGTTGAGCAGGGGTATCGCCCGACGGAAACCCGCATCTCGGCGGGCGCGCCGATGGCGTCTTCGCATTGGGTGCTGCCCCCCATCGCAGATATTCTGGCCGAGACCGACGAAACCGAAGTCAGCTTGAGCGATATTCGCGAAAAGACGCACATCATCGAAGAGACCCTCCGCAGCCTGGGCGTGCCCGTCACCGTGGTAGAGGTCAACCCTGGCCCAGTCGTCACCCAGTTTGGCCTGGAGCCGGGCTATATCGAGCGGCGTGACCGGGATGGCAAGGTCAAGCGGGTCAAGGTAAAGGTGAGCCGCATCTCGGCCCTGTCCAACGATCTGGCCCTGGCGCTGGCCGCCTCGTCCATTCGCATCGAAACCCCCGTGCCCGGCAAAGGCATCGTGGGGCTGGAAATACCCAACAACGAGACGGCGGTAGTTGGCCTGCGGGGAATCATGGAGTCGGAGCAATACCGCTCCATCTCGTCCAGGCTGGCGATAGGGTTCGGGCGCGATGTGTCGGGCGCGGCGGTGGCCGACGATCTGAGCAAGCTGCCCCACCTGCTGATCGCCGGGGCCACCGGATCGGGCAAGAGCGTGTGCATGAACACGCTGGTAGCCTGCCTGCTATGCCGCAACACGCCCGACGACCTGCGTATGCTGATGGTAGACCCCAAGCGGGTAGAGTTGTCGCTCTATAACGGCATCCCCCACCTGCTGGCGCCGGTAATCGTCGAGTTGGACCGGGTGGTGGGAGTGCTGACATGGGTGACAAACGAGATGGACCGCCGCTACAAAGAGTTTGCCAAGGTAGGGGCGCGCAATATTCAGACGTATAACAGGATGGTCGAGGCCAGGGGAGAGCGCAAGCTGCCCTATATCGTCGTGTTCATTGACGAGCTGGCCGACCTGATGATGGTCGCGCCGGAAGACGTGGAGCGGTTGATCTGCCGCATCGCCCAGATGGCCCGCGCCACGGGCATTCACCTGGTCATCGCCACCCAACGCCCATCGGTGGACGTGGTGACTGGTCTGATCAAAGCCAACTTTCCCGCCCGTATCGCCTTTGCCGTCACCTCGCAAATAGATTCACGGGTGATTCTGGACGTG
>JAAYXX010000505.1 GCA_012515695.1 Chloroflexota bacterium | reverse complement strand
GTGTCCATAAATCACGCCGGGCACCTGGCCCGTGCGCCTGAGGGCCGCTGCCTTGAGGGTCTTGTCTCGCGGCGCAGCCTTGACGGAAATAGTAGTTGCCATGGCTTAATCATCCTCCCGATGCGAATCACCAGAGCTAGTTACGTACACATCCATAGAGCGTGTAGCAGTAACAATTAACTAGGGCCATAAAAGGACGAGCATGGCCCCAGTCAAATGACGAATGCACAACAAAATATTACTATGTCGGCAAAGCATTATAGTGTTTCCCAGAGAGCGCGTCAAATGCTCGCGGAGGATTTCTGTGCCTATTCGCCGCCTGTGTCGAAGGATTCGACCAACTCCATCGCCACGATGCGGTCCAGACGGAAATTGCGGCGCGCGTGGCGGAGGTAGCAATAGGCGACGATGGAGAGGTTACCGCCCAAGGTGGTCAGTTTGAGCGGGCGCACCAGGCGGTCGGTGATCTCGCCGCTCTCGGCAGTGTAAGAGAGGCGCAGCAGGGTATTTCGGCGCAGCGCCTCTTGCACCAGTGGGGGCACGTTGCGGGGCTGGGCGATTTCATAGCCTGGCAGCCCCCCTTGCGCTTGCACAAACGCCTCCAGAGTACGCACGCCTCGCCGCCAGAGCTTGTAGGCGATACGGTTGAACAGTTCGCGGGTCACGAGCACATCGGCCATCGCCCGGTGGGCTGTGCCCACCTCGATGCCCAGGAAATCGGCCAGGCGCGTCAGAGAATAGCTGGGGAAGACAAAACACTGGCGCGCCAGGCGACAGGTGTCTAGCGCGACTGGTTCTGGCAGCGTCAGCCCGATCTGGGCAAACTCGGCCGCCAAAAAGCTCAGGTCAAAGCCCACATTGTGCCCGACGATGACCGCCCCCTCCATCAGGGGCGTAAGCTGGTCTATGATCTGGTGGAACATGGGGGCGTCGGCCAGCATTTCGTTCGAGATGCCGTTCACGGCAAAGGCTCCGCTGCTGATGCCGCGTTGGGGGTTGACCAACTGCTCCAGAGAGCCGACGATCTCGCCGTATTCGCAGCGCAGCGCGCCCACTTCGATGATTCGGTCTCCGTAGGCGGGGTTCAGGCCGGTTGTTTCGACATCCAGGTAGAGCAGGGGGATGTCGTCGATGGATGATTCAGGCGTCAGCATGTGTGTGCTCGTCGAGGCAGCGAATGGGCGCAAAGGAATGGCGGTGTTCGGCGGTGGGGCCGAGGGCGCGCAGGGCGGCTTGGTGTTGCGCTGTGCCATAGCCTTTGTGTTGGGCCAACCCATAGCCGGGAAAGGTCTTGTCTAGTTCGATCATCCAGCGGTCACGGGTGACTTTGGCGATAATGGACGCCGCCGCGATAGACAGGCAGTAGAGATCCCCTTTGGGCATGGCGTGCTGGGGGATGGCAAGGGGCAAGGTGACATAATCCAATAAAAGATAGTCAGGCGGCTGCTTCAGAGCAGCAATGGCCTGGCACATGGCGAGGCGCGTTGCTGTGGCGATGCCGATCCGATCTATTTCCGTGGCAGGAGTAGACCCCACGCCATAGTCCAGCGCGCGCTCTATGACCAGGTCGTAGCATTTGTCCCTGGCCTGCGGGGTAAGCAGCTTGGAATCGCGAACGGGTTCGAGGAGTGCAGCGAGGTCGGGGAGGAAGGGCGGCAAAACGACGACGGCCGCGACGACGGGACCAGCCCATGCACCGCGACCTGCTTCGTCAATGCCAGCAACGCGCACCCTGCCCTGTGACCACAGTTGTGACTCCAGAGACAGGTTCGGTTGCTGGCTCACCCTTTGTCACCCCTTTGCCGATGAAGGCGAAGCGTTTATTTCCCTCGCAGGCGCTCGAGAGCAGCGCGGTCTTCCTTCAAGCGGGCGGCCTTGCCGCGAATGTTGCGCATAAAGTACAGTTGTGCCCGGCGCACTTTGGCCCGACGCAGAACCTCGACTTTTTCGACGCGCGGGGAGCAGTTCAGGAAGGTGCGCTCTACGCCGATGCCGTGGGAGGCAATGCGCCGCACGGTAAAGCTGCTGTTGACACCACCCTTACGCATACGCATGACGATCCCCTGGAACACCTGAATGCGTTCCCGGTCCCCTTCGACGATGCGGGCGTGTACCCGGACATTGTCGCCGGGTTGGAGGTCAGGAATATTTGGATTCGGCTCAGGGTTGAACGAGCTTATGATATCAGTCATTTTAGACTCACCACCTTTCTCTCCAGGTCACGAAGAGTGAGTATAACACAACACCGGGCGAGCAGCAAATCTACCGCTATGCAATAGAGGCATCGGCTGCGGGCCGGGTGGGCCAGGCCCCCTTTGCTGATTTCGCCGAGACTGCGGGGCAGGGCAATTGCATGATCGGATTTTGGGGCTCATTTCCTGGGATAAGACCCTTCCTCAAGCATAGATTACATATGCGGAGGGGCGTTAACTTGGGACGAACACCCACTTTGGACGCAAAAATGCTTTAGATGCAATTGCCCTGGACCGCGGGGGAGCGTTAAAAAATGTTTGCGTTCGGACACTGAATGTGATATACTTTATTTGAAATACAGGCACTGTTTCACCCGGATTGAACCCTCCTTCTCCCTTACTGGGGCATGATTCCGCTTGCCGATACCCTCCGAACTACCAACATTGTTATCCTCTTGGCTTTGGGCAACCTTACAAGCAGGAGGAAACGCGATCAGCAACCCGTCTTGGACGATACTCCCTGAACGACCCACTATCTGAATGTGTAACGCATCGGCCTCTGTCTCAATATACATCCTTCGCCGCATTCGGTGATCGTGACCCTCTTGTTTGATGCAGGTTGCAGATGAAAAAGGAGTGTTATGGTCGAGTCGGACCAAATGGTCATCATCGACGAGGAGGGCTTGCATGGTACTATCGTTGGCAGGCGCGAGACAGGAGCGGGCGCCCCGGTGACTGTGGTGGTCGAACTGACCAACGGGGAGCAACTCCTGATTCCCTGGGACAGGGTGGCCCGCCGGGACAGCCGATACGTGTTCTCTGGCCGCTTCAGCGAGATGGAGAGGCGAAACATCGAGGAAGGCGGGCGCGTGGTGATCCCGCTGGTCGCCGAAGATGTGGCCGTGAGCAAGGCTGCCCGCGAGACCGGGCGCGTGCGCGTCATCAAGACGACTAGTGAGTGGGAGGAGACTGTTGACGAGCCTCTCGCCCGCGAGCAAGTGCAGATCGAGCGAGTATCCATCAACCGCCCGGTGGAAGGCCCGATGGAAAGCCGCCAGGAGGGCGATACCCTGATTATCCCGGTGGTGGAAGAAGAGCTGGTCATTCAGAAGCGCCTTCTTCTGAAAGAGGAAATCCGCATCACCAAGCAACGCATAGAAGAACAACGCCCCCAGACAGTCACCCTGCGTC
>JAAYXX010000504.1 GCA_012515695.1 Chloroflexota bacterium | reverse complement strand
GATCTTGCTCCAGCACTTGATCCGCGAAAAGTTAGTGCCATTAGCCAAGGATGACGGCGCTCCAATCCCCCGCCCTTGAGGAGCCGGGGGTGACGGCGTGGGTCGGAGGTGAGGGTAAGGGCGAGAATAGGGTGAGGGTGGTTGCGTGGCATGATGAATAGCCAGAGGCAAAGCCCCTGCTTCATGGGGTGACTCACCTCATGAGTGAGTCACCCCATGACACGCTTACAGAGGCGCTTACATTGCCGACCAGGCGCTCATCCGGCTGGCATCCCCCTGCCATAGCCGCTCTTGCGCCCAGGGAAACGCCTGCGGTGTGCCCTCTACCTCCAGGGCGATTACCGTGTTTCGCTCATCCGGCGGCAGCATGGGCAGCATCCTGAGCCACAAATGCTCGCCTTCTTGCTTGAACGGAATAGACCAGCCGTCCGCCAGGAAACGCGCACTGAGCACGCGGTTGTTCAGTCCCGCCAGGTGCAACGTATCGCCGGGCCAGTACAGCACGTGCAAGAATACCGTCGAATCCAACACCGACTGCCGCCCGATGGAGATGGCCTCACACACACCGGGCGAAGAGTCATAGATGGCCCTGCCGTTCACCTTCATCCACTCGCCCACTTCGCTCAACAGCTCGGTGAAGGGGCGCGGCCAGCGCCCATCTGCCATCGGCCCCACGTTCAGCAGCAGGTTCCCCGCTCCCTCGGCCACCTGGGCCAGCATGTGAATCACCTGCGCGGGCGTCTTCCACATCCTGTCGCCGATATGATACCCCCACCACCGCTCCGTGGCCGTGATGCAGGCTTCCCAGGGGCGCTGCCCCGCTGTCGCCGCAATGCGCTGCTCTGGCGTATCGAAATCCCCTTGCAGCCCCGTGCGATTGTTGATCAGGATGCCCGGCTGCAACTCGCGAACCATCGCCAGCAACGCGTGAGCGTGCCAGGTGTCCGGGTCGTGGGGCCATGCCCCGTCGAACCACAGAATATCCAGCGGGCCATAGTTGCAGCACAGCTCGCGCACCTGCCCGTGGGTGTATTCCAGAAATCGCCCGAACGCCCGCGAGTCCTTCTCAGGGCCGTCAAAGTATGCAGGCCACTGCCAATCCGCCAGCGAGTAATACAGCCCCACCCGCAGGCCCGCCTGCCGGAAAGCGGTCACATATTCCCTCACCAGGTCGCGCTGCGGCCCGGTCTTCGTGCTGGTGAAATCCGACCACTCGCTGTCAAACAGGCAGTAGCCATCGTGGTGCTTGGCCGTCAGCACCGCATAGCGCATCCCGGCCTCTTTGGCCGCCTCGGCCCATTCCGCCGGGTCATAGGACCTGGGGTTGAACTCATCAGCCCGGCGGCGATATTCGGACGGAGTCAGATGCTCGCGAAAGAGCACCTGCTCCCCCCGCCCATACAGGGCATACATGCCCCAGTGCATAAACAAGCCAAAACGCGCCCCCGCAAACCAGCGATGGGCGTCATCAAGCATCATTTGTTCTCCCATCCATGCGTGTTACGTCAAACTGTCCAATGGAGATCTACTGCGATAACTCGGCGTGCCATCTCGTAGGCAGTTGAAGCTGCACCAACCCTTGCGTGCCAGCAAGCTGGCTCAGTCGCCCCTTCGGCGACTGCGGATCAGCCTGCGAAGGCAGGTGCGCCAGCTTGCTGGCGATTGCAATGGTTGCCGCGGTTTCAACCGCCCATCTCAATGGCTGTTGCCAAATTATGTTAAGGCTCATCCTAGCCTATAGATACCAGTTCTGCCGCAAGTAATCCATGTAGAACTGGGCATACTCAACCGGAACGTTGCTGGGGATATGGTTGCCCACAGCAAACATAAACCCCCTGCATTGCCGCGCCAGGGGCAGCGTGGCGTCTATCTCTGCCTTGATCCGCTCAATGGGGCCAAAGGTCAGCGTGCGCGCGTCTACCTTGCTGGCAATCAGGCCGTGGGTCTGCCCATACTTGGCAACGATTGGCTCTAGCGCCGTCATCGGCTCAAAGCATAGCACATCCGCCCCCGCCTCGACAATATCATCCACAAACATGTCAAAGCAGCCATCGGAGGTGAACACGACCTTTTTGCCCGCCCGGTGCAACACCGCCCACAGCTCTTTATAGCGCGGGAAAATCTCGGCCCGGTAGAAATCGGGGCGCATAAAAGGCCCCTGCGTCCACACCATGTCGTCGTGGCACATGAACACCTCAATGGAGGTGTCGGCCCATGCGCGATAGTGGTGCATGCTCTGCTGGTAGATGGAATCCAGCACCCTGGCAAACTTGGACTGGTCCGATGCGGCCATCAGCAGCATGTCCCAGCCAAAGATGGCAATGGCGCCAGAGATGAGCGTGTTATAGTACCCGCCAGTCCAGACCTGATCTGGATAGCGCGCCCGCGCCTGTTGATAGCGCCCCTCGTAATAGCTCACCAGCTTTTTGTAATCGGTGAACCCATACTCGGCCACCGCGTCAAACGCCCAGGCTTCTTCCACCGTGCGGAAGGGGCACTCTTGAGGCTGGCGCAGGTCTGTGCCCCCCTCGACAAACTCGGAGTGGCCCATGTCTGTCGTGCGCCCGCGCTCCGACCAGGGTTCCGGCCCGTTGTCCGTGGACCAGATAAAGTCATACTCCCACAGCCGCATGAACTCGGCCTCGCTGTCCGGGTGGTCGTCTGGCAGCCCCGTCACCAGCCGCTTGAGGGCCGTGTTGCTGCAATATTCGGTATGCGCCAGGCGTGGCGTGGGCCTCAGATTGAGGCAATCCATGCCGATTTGATAGCTCATCGGTATATCCTCCTCAGGCAAGATAGTGAAAACCGCCCGCGTGCCTACAGGCGGTGGGTGTTGATATAGTCCCAGTTGATATCCAACCCCAGGCCGGGCGTCTGCGGCAGATGGATGTTCCCCTGCGAGTCAATGGCATCCACGCGGGTGTTGAACCAGGGTTGGCTCGCCTCATAATCGTAGAAGGGATGGAGCAAGCCCCGCTCATAGTATTCCCCCGCGATTCCCATAGCACCGAGCGCGTGCAGGTTGCCATGCCCGCCGCCATGCACCTCCAGCCCTACCCCGTGCGCCTCGCACAGATGGACCGCTTTCATCATGGCCGTCAACCCGCCCAGCGAAACGTTGTACCGGCTGACATCCGAAGCATGGTTCACAATCCACTCGGCTCGCGTATAGAACATGCCGCCCGCCGTCTCTGGCCCCACTACGGTTATGTCCAACTGCTCCGTCAGCCAGATGTACGACGACATGCTGGCCTCGTTCATCGGCTCCTCGAACCAGTGAAAATCGAGTTCTTCCAGCGCCCGCCCGATGTACAGCGCCTCTTTCCGGCTGTAATCGTGGTGCGAGTCGAGCATCAGCGGGATATCTGGCCCCACGCGCTTGCGTACCGCCGCGCAAGCGGCCACGTCGCGCTTGGGATCGCGGCCATACGGCGGCATCCAGGTGTGCAGCTTGAGCGCCGGATACCCCTGAGCGATGCACGCTTCGGCGAAATCGGCGTAATGCTCCGGCGTATCCAGGCCACCGGGGATATCGTCCCCCACCATCGTGCTGGCATAGGCGGGCACTACGTCCCGATAGCCTCCCATCAACTTGTATACCGGCAAACCCGTATACCGCCCGGCCAGGTCCCACAGTGCCTGGTCAATAACGCTGATCTGCTGGTCGCTATAGAGGGTCTGGTTCAACCGCTGGAAATTGCGGAGCCGCTGCCAGATGCGCTCTCGCTGCAACGGGTCTTCGCCCACGATGGCCCCGCGCACCGCGTCCAGCGCAGCCGGGGAGCCGCCAAAGCAATAGCCGTCCACCCCCTCGTCGGTGACAATGCGCGTCAATGACATCTGCGCGTCGTGCTCTGGCCCCGGGTGCGAGTGGCCCTCCCGGTCCGCCACCAGCCGCGAGCGATAGCCGAAACAGATGATTTCTACGTCCGTGATCTTCATGGTCCCCCCTCCAGGCTGCTCGTCAGCCGCGTTTGGCAATCGGATACTGCCCGCGTTTCTCCAACAGTTCTGTCACCCAGAGGACTCGCTCAATCACCGAGTCGGGCATCACATTGTCGGCCACACCCAGGATGAACGCATCCCCTGGCGCGATGACGTCGAGCAGGTTGTGCATGTACGCCCGGAAATCCTCCTCCGATACGCTGGGGGCCATCATCAGCGAGGGCAGCCCGCCCCAGATGATCACGCGGTTCCCCCACACCTGGCGCGCCCGCTCTAGCGTGAACGGCACCATCGGAGCTGTCACAAAGCACTCTGCCATATCCCACCCCGCCTGCTCGATCATCTCGGCGATCAGCGAGGTGTCATTGTCGGCGTGCAGCGCCACGGCCTTGCCCGCATCGTGCGCCACAGGCATAAACTCTTCATAGTAGGGCAGGATGTACTTTTTGAACAGAGGCGGCGGGGTAAAGGCCGAGGACAGATGCACGCCGTGCAAGATCAACTCCGCCGGGGAATTGGCGACCACCGGCCAGAACCGCTCGCGCTCGACTTCGGTCATCACGCCGAGCAGGTGTTCGACCTCTTTGGTATAGTCGGCCAGGTGGTAGAATGCGTGGTCATACCCCGCCAGATTCAGCATCCAGTTGTGCAGGGGCACATCCCCCACGGATACCATCGGCAAGCCATCCCCACCGATCTCGGCGTCATACGCCTCGTATGCGGCGTAATCCGGCTCCCAGCGGGTATGCTCGACAATCCACTCCCACACGCGATAATCTGCCGCCGTCTTGAGCGGGTATTCCTCCACGCGGCCACCCATCGCCTGGGCATTGAGCGTCTCGGAGAAGTGGACCACGGTGCGGAGGCTGCCCACGGGCGTGTGATACTCGGTGATACTACGTCCGCCCTCTGTGCGGTGCACCGTCTCGACCCCCTCTTGCACGGTACGCATAATGCGTCCGTCGCGGGCGGGCGTCCCGATCCCCAGAGCATGCTCAAACTCGCGCAGCGACAACCCTTCCCATTGCGCGGGCATGGTGTTGTTATGCACTCTGGCGTTGTACCAGAGCAACACGCGAGGAATCCACGGGATGCGGTCCGGGGATTCGCCCCGCAGAATGGCCTGCAAGCGTTCGCGGTTATTCATTGTGTGCCTCCTGGCATAGCGTGTGTAGCAGCGCAAGCATACCGGCTGTCGGCTGCCGATCAACCGGCAAGGAACTCGTCAATCCAGGCCACCTTGGCCGCGATCATCTCGGCGCAAGGGTTGAAAATGCCGTCCGTGCGCTCGGCGATATCCAGCCACGGAGCCTCTGCGTAAATGTGTACGGCGTCCAGAGCGTTCTGCCGCTCTTGCCGGGCCACCCGATCCATCTCCGCCCTGGCCGCCTGATCCCCCCGCTCTTCCCAATCCCGCCGGGCCTGCAAAAAGCGCACCGTGTTCTCACAGCTTACCAGCGTCCTGTAGACCAACTCGGTCAACAAAAGCTCGTCGCGCAGGCGCGCCCTGTCCGAATCGGTTTCGCCCAACGTTGCAACCAGGCGCAGCTTTTTCCAGGCTTCTTCGGCCTCGGCGCTGGCGATAGCATACTCGCGAATGACAATGTCCCATCCATCCGAGGGGGCATCCCAGTCCATCGCCACGCTGCGCGCCGTTTCGGGCAGGTCGGCCATCACCAACGATGTGCGGGCCTCTTCAATCTGCTTGCGGGAAAAAGTCTCCTCCCCCTCTTGCAGGTAGAACAGGTACGCGTCAAATACTCTTGGCACGGCGGCCCCCTTGGCCGGAACGAGCGGGTGCGCTGGCCCCAGGAAGCTGGGACCGATATAGTATGTCTGCAAACAGATACAGGGCAAATGCCCCATCGCCCGGCTCATGCTCCCCCACGAGGCGACCACGAGGTCGGCGGCACGCGGGCCGAAATCTCGACTGGCGATGCGTCGCAAAAAGGCGTCGCGGGGCATCTCGGGGGCATATGCCGCCCACAGGCCCAGTTCCTCCGCCCGCGAGCCGAACATGCCAAAGAATAGCCACGACTGTTGCACCCCGGCGGGACGCACATCTCGCACGTGCTGCCACTTTTCCGCCAGGCGTTGCATGGCGGGCACATACGGGAACTGGAACGTCTCCAGGCCAATGCCGGTCTCGGACTTGATGAACTGGCGGTGGCCGCTATCGCGCACCGTGGCGGCAATGTGCAGCAACTCGTCCGAGGGGCCGGTAAAGTCAATGCTGTAATCCCAAATCTGTTTGCGGTAGCCGTCCTTGGCAAGCACGTGGTTCTTCTCGATCTGGTGATCTATGATCACGTTCGGGGGCAAGCGGCGGATAAACTCGTCCAGTGCGCCCCCCGCGAAGGGCTGCGTATTGTACACCCACGTCGCCACCCAAGCGTCGGGTTGCCCAGCCTTGACCGCGTCGTCAATCACGCCCAGCAGGTTGGTGAGCACCTCGACATTTGTCTTTTGCCCGCAACGAGGACACATCTCCTGGACCTGTCCGCGCCACATATGGCAATGATAGAACGACTCTTCCGCCACAATCAGGATCAGCCCGGCGAGTTGCGGCACCTGACCAAAGAGCCGCGAGAACGTCTCCCGATAAAAGTCCAGGCATAGCTCATGGCTGGAACAGAGGAAATGCAGCCCGCCGGTTCCCCGGTCGAACCCTGTCCCGCGCACCTCCGGCAACCGCTGAAACAGCGGGTGATCGCGGCCTAGCTTGGGGCCAACCACCACATAGCTAAAGCGCACACCATAGCGGGCCGCTCGTTCGGCGGCATCCTTGAGCATCGCCATGTTGTGCGCGTAATCGGGGGTGTTCAGTTCGGGGAAAATATCGCTCTGCACGTAGCACAGCAAATCGCCGTAAATCATCATGCTGTTGACGCCATAGTGGGCATACAGGCGAAAGGCGTCATCGCTCAGATATTCCGGGCTGAAATCGGGCACGGAATAGTTGCCGCCCCACGGCCCCTGACTGATCTGCACCGGCCACGCCGCTCGCCGCTCCACCTCGCCCACGGGCAAAATCGGCCCGCGCCGACAGCGCATCTCCCATTCCAGCCAGGCCACCCCTGCCCACAGCCCGGCCACACCGCCCCCTTCCACGGTGATCCGGCCCGGCTGGCAACGCAGGCGGCAATCGCGCTCGCCCAAGTCGGCGGCCAGAGCGAACTGCACTTGACCAGTTCCCCCGTCGCCAGTCTGCACACCCATGCGCCGGAGGAAATCGGCCACGTCGTCCACCAACAGGCGGCCCACAGCGGCATCCAGTCCCTCGGCGCTCAACTGCCACGCACCGGCCAGCGCAAATTCTCCCTCTGCCGCCCTGGCAGCGGGGTCTGGGGCCACCAGCCGGTGGGGATCGCGCCGCTCTAGCCGCATCGGGTCCGCGTTGGTCTGCCTTAGCCTGTCGCGAATAAATAACGAGTTGTGCATCGTGGCCCCCTTTACAGTAATGCTCGTGCCACCACGTGCCTGCGCGCCTACTCATTGGACCGCCGGCTTCCAGCCGGCATAATAGTAAGCCGCCAAGGATGGCGGCGGTCCAATCCCCTTCCAGGGGGAGAAGGCGGCATCTTGCCGATGCTCCCAAAGGGCGAGGGAGCTTGCCGCGGGTGAGAGCTAGGACGAGGGTGATTCTGGGAGCAGATTCCCCATCCGCTGCTAATCCGGACCGCAGCAATAATGGGCCAGGCCCAGCGAGAACAAGCCCCCGAGGGGACTGCGCGCTACAACATCCCGCAACCCCCTCGGTGAATCAGCCTCGATCAATTACTTGCCCCGGACACCCTCTACCAGGTCGCGGCACGCCTTGGCGAAAATGCCCACGTCCACGCCCAGAGAGATGTACTGAATGCCTGCGTCAATCCAGCGTTTGGCCGTGGCTACGTCACCGGCAAAGGTACCGGCTGCCTTGCCCGCCGCCCGGATCTTTTTCGTGGCAACTTCCATCCCCTCGACCACGCGAGGATCATTCACCTGGCCCGGAATGCCAAACGACTGGGAAATGTCATACGGGCCAAGGAAAATCACGTCAATATGCGGCACGGTGATGATCTCGTCCAGGTTGTCCAGGCCGCGCTTGCCCTCCACATGCACGATGACTACCTGCTCATCGTTCAGCTTGTCGGTGTACCCCTGCACGCCGAACATGGTGTAATCTCCGGCGCGAGTGTAGAAGGAGAGGCCCCGCATGCCATACGGCACATACTTGGCTCCGCGCACCACGGCTTCTGCATCCGCCTTGGTCTCGATCTGCGGAACCTGCACGCCTGCCGAGCCGATATCCAGCGCCCGCTGAATTTGCGGCCCATCATTCTTGCGAATCCGCACGATAGGCGACAAGCCTACGCCCTGCGCGGCGCGACACAGATCCTCCGCCGTCTGAACGGACAGCGGCCCATGCTCCATGTCGATGATGGCGTAATCAAAGCCCGCCAGACCGACAATCTCGACGAACGCGCCGTAACTGCAATTCATGAACGGCCCCAATACCGTTTCGCCGTTTTGCAGTTTGCGCTTCAAAGTGTTCTCTCGTACCATGTGTCTCCTCTCTGTATCGTTTCTCCAGCGCCCAGTTTAGGCGCAAGGATACCCCAGCAAAACCCCTATTCCCGCTCAAACCTCTCTGGAAAGTCGTCTTCCAGGCCAATCCCGTCCGTGTCAATATCCTCAATGCCCAGGTCGAAAGCGGGAGAGCCTTCGAGCAGGTGATAGTCTCGCTCCTCCGGGTTCACAAAGAGCGGGTCGGCGACCACGCTGCGCTTTTCCAAGCCCCGTTCGCGCCACTCCTCATAGCTCAGCGTATCCCCGGCCATCTTGATGAACAGCTCGCCCTCTGGTTTCCAGAACACATTCTCGTCGGCCCGCGTCACGCGGTCCTTGGTCCAGTTGTAAAAGTTATAGATCGCGGCCGTCGGCTCGGTGAACACCAGAATGTTCCGCACATACTCGTGGTGATCGCAGCGCTCATCAGCCATAAAGTACGAACTAATGCCCGCGCCATTCGTCGGCCCCACCACAAACACGTTGTTGATGAACTTGTTGCCAATCCCCTTGGCATACACGCACTGATTGTGCTGCGTGCCCACCACACCCCAGATGATGTTGTTCGTCACGGTGAAATAGTCCGTGGCATCGTCCAGGTACATGCCACTCTGCAGGTCAAACTGGTCGTTGCCCACCTCATGGATCAGGTTGTGGTCGTATACATTGTCCCGGCCAGGTCCCCACGACTCCATCGCGCCCGTGTCCTGGCTATCCAGGTTCACGTGGTGAATATCGTTATACGCAACCAGATTATTGCGCGAGTGCAAGAAATCGTGCCGATTCTCAAAGGTTACCCCCGGTACCTGCGTCTTGAGCACCTGATAGCGCACGCCTTTGATGGTGGTTCCATAGCGCGGGATGTGGTGGATATGGTTGTGCGTGATCTCGTTAAAGCCACTCTGCGAGATGTGTACGCCCGCCGCATGCCCCACCAACTCGCCGCAATAGTGGATGTGGTTGTTCTCCACAACGTTGTGGTGATTCACGTCTTCGTTTCCGGGCGGCAACCCCTGCAACGACACGCCGTCATAGCCGTTATGTCGAATCAGATTGCCAT